>DASUPR010000255.1:0-4816 GCA_036281015.1 Pyrinomonadaceae bacterium | reverse complement strand
TGAATACCTGCGAATCGAACAGCGCGCTGACGGCGTCTACTACGTCGCACACCCGAAAGCCCGCTGCCCCGGCACGGACTTCAAACTAACAAAAGCTTCAGCAACAGAAGCCGTCTTCGAAAACCCACAGCACGACTTCCCCAAACGCATCACCTACCGCAAGACCGGCGACGACTCCCTGACCGCCAGCATCGACGGCGGCGAAGGCACCAAAGCGATGTCCTTCTCGTTTCGGCGTATGAAGTTAAACCCCTAAGATTGCTTTTGCGATTGTGAAGTAGATGATCAGGCCGGTGGCGTCGACGAGGGTGGTGATGAGGGGCGCTGACAGAACTGCGGGATCGACGCCGAAGCGTTGCGCCAGAATCGGCACCAACGCTCCGACCGTCGTGGACCACACGCAGATCGAGAACATCGTTACTGAAACCGTAACCGCGAGTTCGAGAGGCGCTTTCCACAACAACGCCTGACCAAACGCAACCGGCGCCACCAACAATCCAAGCAGCACTCCCGTCGTCGCTTCGCGCATCACCACACGCCACGCGTGACGCACGCCCACTTCGCCCAGCGCCAAACTGCGAATCACAGTCATCACGGTTTGCGCGCCGGCGTTTCCTCCAGTGCCGATTAAGAGTGGAATAAAAAACGCGAGCGCAACAACCGCGGCCAGTTCGCTTTCAAAACGATGCAACACGGCACTCGTCAAAGTTCCAGCGACAAACAGCAACAGCAGCCACCCGATCCGCTTGCGCACAACGCGGAAAATCGGGTTATCGAAGTAAGGCTTATCCATCGCACCCGGCGCGACCGCCGCCATGTGCATGATGTCTTCGGTTTGCTCTTCAATCAGCACGTCGATCACGTCGTCAACGGTCACAAACCCGACGACGCTTCCGTCCTGCTCGATAACCGGCACCGCGAGCAGGTTGTACTTCCCGATTCTCTTGGCGACCTCTTCCTGATCGTCGAGCACGTTAACCGTCACCGGTTTGCGCCGCATCATTTTCGTCAGCGGACAATCGATCTCCGTCATCACCAGATCGCGTAACGATACGGCGCCGAGCAATTGATCGGTCTCCGGCTCCATGACGTAACACGCGTAGATCGATTCCTTTTCCTGCGCGACCAAACGGATGTGCTTCAGCGCCTCACCAACCGTCATCTTCGGATCGAGCCGCACAAACTCCGTCGTCATGATGCCGCCCGCGGTGTGATCCGGATACTTCAGCAGGTCTTCGAGTTCCGCGCGCACTTCCGGACTGAACTTCGGCAACAAACGATGACGGTCGTGCAGACCCATCTTCTGAATGACGTCCGTGCGTTCGTCGGCAGATGTTTCTTCGAGAATCGAGGCGGCGCGTGCGGGCTCCAGGTGTTCGAGGATGGCGGCCCTGCGTCGCATCGTCGGCTGGTCGAATAGCTCGATGCAACGCGCGAGCGGCAGCATCGAGACGATCGCCGCCGCTTCACTGAGACGAAGCTGATTGAGTAACTCGGCGAGATCCGCCGGTGGAAGATCTGCGACCTCCGAGCCGATGCCGACAAAACTCTCATCGAGCCGGAGCTGAATTCGTTCGAGGAGCTGCCGGAGATCCTTTGACATTCAGGAACTCACACGTCGGCTTCCACCGGAGTCAACGCAGCTTGCGCCGCGGCCAAACGTGCAACCGGAACGCGGAACGGTGAACAACTCACGTAGTCGAGCCCGATCTCGTTGCAGAACGCGATCGACTGCGGATCGCCGCCGTGCTCGCCGCAAATCCCGACTTTCAAGCCCGGCTTTGCAGTACGGCCGCGTTCGGTGCCGAGTTGGACCAACTGGCCCACGCCGTCGCGATCGAGCACCTGAAACGGATCGTCACGCATGATCTTGCGTTCGATGTAATTCGGTAAAAAGCGGCTGGAGTCGTCGCGGCTCAAGCCAAACGTGGTCTGCGTGAGATCGTTCGTGCCAAACGAGAAGAACTGCGCGTGCGCAGCGATCCGATCGGCCATCAGCGCCGCGCGTGGCAGCTCGATCATCGTTCCCACAAGATATTCGATCGTCATGCCGTGCTCGCCCATTACCTGGCGTGCAACTTCGTCGATCAACTCTCTTTGCTGCCGCAACTCCTCGCTCACCGAAACGAGCGGCACCATGATTTCGAGTTCGACCTTGTGGCGCTCGCCCTGCACTTTGCACGCAGCTTCGAAAATCGCGCGGCATTGCATGCGCGTCACCTCGGGAAACAAAAGCCCGAGACGGCAACCACGAAAACCGAGCATCGGATTGGCTTCGCGAATGCGATTCACTTGCCGGAGCAGCGCGCGCTTGTGATCGATCTCGTCGAGCACGTGGTCCATCTCGGTTAACGAGGCCGCTCCCTTCAGTTTCATTTTCAACTCTGCCAGTTCGCTGCTCAGCTCTTCGGCGTTGGGCAAAAATTCGTGGAGCGGCGGATCGAGCAAGCGGATCGTTACCGGCAAGCCGACCATCTCGCGAAAGATGCCGATGAAGTCACCGCGTTGCAGCGGCAATAATTTGTCGAGCGCCTTCTCACGAGCGCCCACGCCCTCTGACAGAATCATCTCGCGCATTGCCGCGAGCCGCTTGTCCCCGAAAAACATGTGCTCGGTGCGGCAAAGACCGATGCCTTCAGCGCCAAACTGCCGCGCGGTCTTCGCGTCGAGCGGCGTATCGGCGTTGGCCCGCACGCGGAGTTTGCGAAACTTATCCGCCCACGACATCAGCTTGTAAAAATCGTTATCGAGTGTGGGTTGAATCGTCGGCACCTGGCCCAAAAACACGCGGCCGGTCGATCCGTCAACCGTGATCCAGTCGCCTTTTGTAACGACGGTGCCGTCAACGGTGAACTGCTGCTGGCTGTAGTCGATGTTGATCGCCTGCGCGCCGCTGACGCAGGTCTTGCCCATGCCACGCGCGACGACCGCCGCGTGACTCGTCATGCCGCCGCGCGCCGTAACGATCGCCTGCGCGGCAACCATCCCGTGAAAATCGTCCGGGCTCGTTTCCATTCGCACGAGCACAACACGCGCGCCTTCGCGAGCCATCTCTTCGGCTTCGTCGGGACTGAACACGACTTGGCCTTGCGCCGCGCCCGGGCTCGCCGGCAGGCCAGTCGCGAGAACAGTCGCATTGGTTTTCGGATCGACAGTCGGGTGCAGGAGTTGATCGAGCTGTTGCGGCGAGACGCGTTGCACAGCCGTCGCTTTGTCGATCAGTTTCTCGTAAACCATCTCGACCGCGACACGCACGGCTGCGGCGCCGCTGCGTTTGCCGGTGCGCGTTTGCAGCATCCAGAGTTTGCCGCGCTCGATCGTGAACTCGCAGTCTTGCATGTCTTTGTAGTGCTTCTCGAGCAGGCCCGTGATGGAGGCAAACTGTTCGTAAACTTCCGGCAGTTCTTTCTTGAGTTGGCTGATCGGATTTGGCGTGCGAATACCGGCGACGACGTCTTCGCCCTGCGCGTTGAGTAGATATTCGCCGTAGAGTTCTTTTTTGCCGGTCGAAGGATTGCGCGTAAAGGCGACGCCGGTGCCGCTGCCAGCGCCCATGTTTCCGAAGACCATGGCCTGCACGTTCACTGCGGTGCCGAGTGTGTCGGGAATTCGATTCACCCGGCGATAGTCGATCGCGCGTCGGCCCATCCACGAGTTGAAGACCGCGGCGATCGCGATGCGCAGCTGTTCGTAGGGATCTTCGGGAATCGCGTGCTGTTCGGTGAGGATGATCTGTTTCTCCGCCGCGATAATCTCGCGCAGGTGATCGGGATTGAGATCGGTGTCGCGTCCGCCCTGCGTCTGCGCCTTGAAGCGATCGAGCACGCGTTCAAACTTCTCATGGGCCACGCCCATCACGATCTCGCCAAACAACGAAGCAAAGCGCCGGTACGCGTCGAGCGCGAAACGCAGATCGCCGGTCTGCTCGGCGAGGCCTTGAACAGTCTCTTCGTTCAAGCCGAGATTGAGCACCGTGTCCATCATGCCCGGCATCGAGAAGGCCGCGCCCGATCTCACTGACACGAGCAATGGATTCTTCGGATCGCCGAAACGCTTGCCGACCTTTTCCTCGATCTTCTTCAAGCCTTCCTGCACCTGTTCCCAAAGGCCCTCGGGAAAGTTTTTGTCGTTGTCAAAGAACGCGTTGCAGGCTTCGGTGGTCACGACCAAACCCGGCGGCACGGGCAAGCCGGCCTGGGTCATCTCGCAAAGACCCGCGCCTTTGCCGCCCAGCAGTGTCTTGTCGTCGCCGGGGCCCTCGTCAAAGAGGTAGACCCATTTGTTTGTCTTTTGTTCAGTTGTCTCCGAGGCTTCTTCAGTAACAGTGCTCATTGCGGAATTGACTCTCTTCTTAGGTTTTATGGCTTGAAATGATCCAACGCGTGCGCAAAGTGCCAGTGTCCTGTAAACAGCAAAACCCTGTCAACCTCGCACTAGCCTCTGGTTAACCTGGCAAACGCCTGGGTGATGACGGCGGTGACGCTGCCGGGCTCGATGCCGTAACGGCGGAAGTCGAAAGTGGTGACCGGCGCGACGCCGAGACCCGAGGAGGTTAGAAAGATCTCGTCGGCGTCTGTGAGATCTCCCATTTCATAAACGCCTTCGAGCAGCGGAAGAAAATGTTTGCCTGCGATGTCGATTACACACTCGCGTGTGACGCCGGCGATCGCGCCTGTGCTCAAGGTGGGTGTGTGGATGGTCCCATTCTTCACCCAAAACAGATTCGACGTTGTTGCGGAAGCGATCTCGCCGCGCTCGTTCAGAACAACGGCTTCGTCGAAGTCGCGGCTCTGCGCTTCTTCCCACGCGAGGACGT
>DASUPR010000254.1:0-2810 GCA_036281015.1 Pyrinomonadaceae bacterium | reverse complement strand
GAACCTCTTTCTTTCGAATACGGGCAAGAGGATAGGCCCACCTGCAGATTCGAAACACACTCGTATCGGTAGAATTGAGGCCGCGCTTTTCCGTGGTGGCGGGATACTACTAAAGGGTTAGAGGGATGCCGGTGCGAAACGCGACGCGGCCGGGTACGACCAGGGTTATGAGGGTGCCGGAAGCGGAAGAACTGACCAAAGTGAATTTACTGCCGATGCGCTCGGCGCGCTCTCTCATGCCGCGCAAACCGAAGTGACCGTCCTTGCCTTGCGCTGCGATGTCGGGTTCGATTCCCGCGCCGTTGTCGCTGACACGCAACGTCAGATCGTGCGCATATTCGAGCGTTATCTCCACGCGGTTGCCGCCCGAGTGCGCGCAGGCATTTCGAATCGCTTCGTATCCGATCCGGTAAATCTCGTCACGAACAACCGGGTGCATCTCTTTCGATTGGCCGTTGACGGCAAACGAGATCTCCGCGCTCGTCGCTCCGCGGCATTCGTCTATCGCCCGGCGAAACGCTTCGGCGAGATCATTTCTTTCAGTGGTTGAGGCGCGCAAAGATTGAAGCGCCGCGCGTCCTTCTTCAGTGGCCTGGGCCAGCCACGTGGACAACTGCTCCATCGCGCGCACCAAACGCGTGTGATCCGCGGAGTTTTTCAACGCATGATCCGCAACCATCTTGCTGCCCTGGACCGTTTGCAAAAACGTATCGTGCAGCTCGCGCGCGACGCGAGTGCGCTCGGCGAGACGTTCGTCAAAGCGGGCGCTCAACACGCGGGAGATTTGGGCCACGCGCAAACGATAGATCAAAAACATCAGCAGCATTCCCAGCGCAACCATCGCCGCCACGAACCAGCGTGTTTGATAGAAGTAAGGTTGCTGTGTGACCATGAAAATCACGCCCTGCCGGTCCCAAATGCCATTGCGATTCGAAGCGCGGATACGCAACGCATGCGTCCCGACCGGAATGTGGCTGTAGGTCGCGACTGGATTCGACGGCGCGTCAAGCCATTCCGAATCCACTCCATCCAGCCGGTATTGCAGACGAATTTTTTCCGGCGCCGCGATCTCGACGGCCGCGAAGTGAATCTGGAAGTGACTGGTTCCCGGTGGCAGGAAGATTTCACGGCCTGCGCGTTCGGTCTTTCTGCCGATGTTCACGTTGGTCAAATAGATCGACGGTTTTGAGCTTGTGAGCGTCAAGCGACTCAGATCGAACATGGCTAATCCTTTCGGAGTAGCCACCCAGAGTTTGCCGTCACGAGTCAAAGCCATACTCTGACCGGGATGAGTCGCCTCGGCGCTGGTTAGACCATCTGCGGTTGAGAAGGTTTCAAAATCCAGCGGGTCATCGTGCTGCCGCGATCGTACAAAGCTGCCCGGGGCTACTCTCACAATCGCGTTGCCGCGAAACCATAATTCACCCTGCTCAGATTCGACCATACCGACAGGGAACATTAATTCTGTGATCCTCTGAACACGAGCTTTGTCGAAGCGTAGAGTAACTGACGCGTCATCGTAAAAGACGTAGAGCCCGCCGTCTCGATCGGCTCCATAAGGAATGGCTACCAGTGATTTTGGTACGGACGCGAGCTTCTCGAAACGATCACCAACCAGCCGATCGACACCTTCTCCGCCGCCGACCCAAATGACGCCGTCCCGATCTTCCAACACTCTCATGATCAGATTAGCGGACAGCCCGTCAGCCTTCGTATAAATGCGAAATTGTCCATTCTGCAACCGGGTTAGACCATCCTGCGTGGCGAACCAAATGGAACCGTCGCGCGCGGCGACGATGCTGGTGACTCGGTCGTCAGACATCCCGTCTTTCTTGGAAAACTGAGTGAAGATGCCGTTATGAAAATGATAAGCGCCGCCGCCCCAGGTTCCGATCCACAGATCGCGATTCGCGTCTTCGGTGATGGCCCACACGCAAGTATTCCCGAGACCGTTCTTGTCGTTGAAGGTTTGAAAACGAGTTCCATCAAAACGCGAGAGGCCGCCGCAATTAGCGCCCGACCAGATGGACCCATCGTGCGCAGCGATGACGGTCATCTGCACGTTGTTTGGCAGTCCATCATCAGTCGTGAACATCCGGATCGCGCGCTCTTTGAAGCGAAATAACCCGTCTCCATTTGTACTAACCCACACGTTGCCGTCGCGATCGTTGTAAAAAGCTTTGACTTGCATGGCCGCCGCGACTGATTCAAGGCCCGTTGCTGTAGCGCGAAACAGACCTTCTTCTTTTGCGATCCAGATGTTTCCGTGTACATCTTCAAACGCGCGGAATGCGCCGCGCTCGCCCAGTTGCCCCAGCTTTTCGATGCGGCCGCCCGACTCGCGGGCCACGCCTCTTCCCGTGCAGTACCAGGTAGTACCGCGGCGATCTTTCAGGACCTGGAAGATGTCGTTGTCCTTTACTCCCAATTCCGCGGCGAGTTTAGGGTGAGGCAGGATCTCAGTGCCCTTTAACTCCATGAAGCCCTGAGTGTTGATTACCAATAAATTCCCATCTGGGGCTTCGTCGATGTAGCGTATGAGCACACGTGGACCAACGGGTACGAATTGACCTCCTTCGTACCGGAACAGCCCGGCGGAAGTTCCGATCCACATCACGCCGTTCCTGGTAAACCGAATGAAGGTGACGTCGTTCGCCTTTCCGGGACCAGGATGGTAGGAAACTGCGTCAGCGAGTTTGAACTGATTGAAACTGGACGGAGGCACGCGAACGAAATGTTGCAGCCCGCCAACCCAAAGAGCTCCGTCAGGAGCTACTGCGAGTGACCACACTATAGGTGTATCAAACACG
>DASUPR010000253.1:0-5108 GCA_036281015.1 Pyrinomonadaceae bacterium | reverse complement strand
GTCACGATCAAGAAGGATCTCGATACGAAATCGGACGTTAATGCGCCGACGATACTTACGATCGACAGTGCGCCAACGTCGCCGCCGTCACCGCCGGCAGCGTCGACAGCAGCGCCGACCGTGGTTGAGCGAGCCAAGCCCGAGCCGCCGAAACCGATCGATGCGAGTATGACCGTGGCGGAGTCGGCCGCGATGGCGGAAAGCGTTACGGCAGTTCCCTCGGCTCAGCCGCGAGTTCAGCCACCACCGGTTCAGCCAGCGCCGCCAGCGCCGTCTGCACCGGTTGTAGTCGAAAAGAAGAAGAGCAGCGCCGGACTGATCATCGGAGCGGTGGCGCTGTTGTTAATCGTCGCCGTCGTTGGAATCGCAAGTTTCTTCCTTTGGAACCGTTCAAGAACGACTACAGCCGTGACTACCCCTGCCACATCAACAGCCACAGTCGCCGCGCCGCGGGAGATTAGCCGTTACTGGCTCGAGTTGGAACCCGCGCGCAAGGGCGGTGCGACGACGCAAGTTGCTGCACTGGTGCCGATAGCCTCGGGCAGCCAGTTTAAGTTTCATTTCACTTTTAGTGAGGCCGGGTATCTTTACATCATCGGTCCCGGGGAGAACAATGTACCGACGGCGTTTCTAACGGCTAAGCCACACCCGGACTCGGGAGTCACGAACAATCAAGTGCCCGGCGGGAGTGACTTCAGCTTCCCGAAGGGCAACACCCTGACGCTGGACAAGAACCCGGGCACCGATATTTTCACCGTCATCTTTGCGAAGACGGCGCTGCCGTCTCCCGCTTTTCTGAACGAAGCAGTGACTGGCGAACCATTGTCGGCGTCGCAGCAGGCGGAGTTGAAATCGTTTGTTGCGAAGTACGCTGCGAAGCCGCCGGTCACCGAGCTTGATGAGTCGAATCCTCGCGCACCGCTGGTACGAGTCAAAGTACCGGCCGAACAAACGAGTAATCCAATAGTCTTCGACATCCGTATTCAGCACAATTAGGAGATAGCTATGCGATTGAGAGTGCTTCTTTTGGCGATGGTTTGTGCCTGTGCCGTGGTGGTGGCCGGAACAGCCGCGCCGGCTCCGCAGGATCAGGATGAAGATGTGCGTGGCGCGTTTTTGACGTCGCGTCCGAAGGAGAAATCGTCCGGTGGCGGAACGGCGAGTAAGCCGAGCAGAAGGCGGCCGAAAGCTGTCGTCACCAAAGATCCCGGCAAGGCGCCCGAGAAGAAACCGGCCAATCCGGCCGGGCCGGCTGCTTCGAACAAGCCATCCGAACCGCTCAAGCCCGTCAACGTCGCGCGCATTGGATTGGGCATGACGTTGTTCACGCGCGATTCCAACGGCCTGGCCGTGCGCGTCGATCCCGAGCACGTCTTTCGCAAAGGCGATCGCGTGCGCGTGTTGCTGGAAACGAACACCGACGGCTATCTCTACATTTTCAATAAAACCAACGATGGTCCAGTGATCATGATCTATCCCGACAAAGACCTGGACGAAGCGGGTAACTACATCAAGGCTCACATCCCGTGGGAAATTCCGTCGGGAGCATCGGAGGAAGAACGGCTTCGTTGGCTCGTGTTCGACGAGAATCCAGGCAACGAGCGGCTGTTCTTTGTGCTGACGCGCGAGCCTTTGAAGAACGTACCCATCGAAGATGAACTGATCTCGTTCTGTAACACTGCGAGTGGAAATTGTCCGTGGCGTCCGAGCACGGAAGTTTGGGAACTGATCTCGAAAGAGATGCAGCAACCGCTCACGATGGACAAGAACGGAAAATACGGCAGGGCGCAAACGGCGCCGGAACAGCAGGCAGCAACGCGTGGGCTCGGTCTCGCTAAGGACGATCCGGAGCCGTCGATGATCATGATGGCTTCGTCGAAGAGTGGGATGTTGGTAGCCACGCTCGACCTCGTTCATAAATAGGTTCGGATTTTTGAAAGGAATCAAGATGAGTAGTAGACGTGTGAAATCGATTAGCGTTCTGTTGTCGACTGCGTTGTTGCTCGCGCCACTTACCTCACCGGCGATTGCGAGCACCGCGGCGGCTTCGGTGCAGCAAACGGACGGAGCGGGTGCTGCGTTACGCGAGGGACGAAGACTGTTGAAGCGCGGCCGCGCGGATCAGGCGTTGATTCAACTGCGCAACGCGCTCAATCTCTACACCGCCGCGAAGAACAATAGCGGCATCGCCGCGGCACACAACGAGCTCGGCGATTTGTACCTGCGCCAGGGACAATACCCGGTCGCGCTCGAGAATTATCAAAAGGCACTCGACGGCTTTCTTAATTTCGAGAAAAAGGACGTCGTTGGCGCGGCTGTGGGTTTAGGCGACGACAAGTTCAACGCCAACCTGATGCTGGCGAAGATTGGCGACGTGAATTTTCGTCTCGGCAAAGACGCTGAAGCGCGCGCGGCGTACGGCCGGATGGTCGTACAGAAGCCGGAGGGGGCAGCTCAGAAAGTCGGACGAAGATTCGGTGGTTTGAGTGCGATCGCGGGCGGAATTTCAACGGGCCGCGTCAGTGTCGCCGCGCCGACCGGTGGCGTGACGACTTTCCTGGAGGCAAAAAGAGAGCTCGACCAGTACCGCGTTTCGATTGTCTATTCGAGTTACGAGCTCGGGATGGGCCGTCTCGATTATGCGAACGGCGATTTCGAATCCGCGCGCAAGCACTTCGAGAACGCGTTGGAAGCTTCGGGCAGCAGTCTGGCAGCGATCGCGAGTCTCGGACAGGTTCGTCGTTTTCGTGCAGCGTCACGAACGAGTCTCGGCGACGTTGCGTTGCGAACCGGCAAGTTCAAAGACGCGACGAAGTTTTACAACGACGCGAAGAAGGGTGCGCAGGACGACAAGCGGCTCGATCTGATGTGGCCGGCGCAACGCGGTTTGGGCCGCAGTTTGTGGTTGCAGGCGATGCAGGAACGAGATCAGAAGAAGTCGCTTACGTTGCGCGAACAGGCGCTCGCAAATTACCGCGAGTCGCTGGGCACGATTGAAACCCTGCGCCAGGGAAGTCTCCGCGCCGATGAATCGCGTACGACGTTTCTCGCTACCACGAAAGACGTTTTCGACGAAGCCGCCAGCGCGAATGCCGCGATGGCTTTGTTGACTGCCGGTTCGGCCGGTGCGCCGCTGAGTGGCAAGGCGTTGGAGTATGCGAGCGAGGCTTTTCGCATCAACGAACAATCGCGCGCGCGTTCGCTGCTCGATCTATTGAGCGAAACGAACGCGGCGATTACCGAGGGTGTTCCTGTCGAGTTGTTGAAACGCAAACAGGACAACCTCGATCGGCAGCAGGACATTGCCGACATCCTGACCGGTATCAACGTTTCCACCGAAGAGTTGAAGAGCAAGCCGGCAGAGCTCGACGCGGAGCTCGAAAAGCTGCAAACCGAGTACGAAGAGATCGAGAACCAGATTCGCACGGCGAGTCCGCGTTATGCATCGCTAACCAGCAACAAGCCGATGACGCTCGCCGAGGTACAGCAGAACGTGCTCGACGATCAGACGGTGCTGGTCGAGTACGCACTGCAGGCGGAAGATTCGTATCTGTTCGCGGTCAGCAAGAGCGCCGTGAGTTTGTACAAGCTGCCGGGCCGCGGCACGGTCGATAAGCTGGCTACGGATCTACGCGCGCAACTCATTCCTTCCCAACTCCAGCGCCGCATCGTCGGCATCGATGTTGCCGAAGCGAATCGTGGTTTAGGCATCGCATCGTCGGCTCCCGCGGAAACGGCATCCTTTGTCACGGCGTCGAACGCGCTTTACAAAGTCGTGATCGAGCCGGCCGCCGCAATGATCGGCGAGAAGCGTTTGCTGGTTGTGGCAGACGGCGCGCTCAATTACGTTCCGTTTGAAGTGCTGCTGAAGACGTCAGACGCGGGCGACTTCTCCTCACTGGGTTATCTCGTGAAGACGAATGAGATCGTCTACGCACCCTCGGCTTCGGTCGTCGGCGCGATCAAACAGCAGCGCACAAAGTCCACTAGCCGCGCACTCCTCGTGATTGCCGATCCGGTCTTCAATTCAAACGACGCCCGCGCGAAGAAGGGAACCGCCACCGCGACGACTGACGCAGACGTACGCGGCCTCGGCATCCAGAGCGCGCTCGCCGACGTGGACGGAAACACACCCGCGTCGAACGCCGCAATGGAAGGACTTCCGCTCGCTCGCCTCAACGGCACGCGCGTCGAAGCAGAACAGATCTCGAAGCTGGCCAGGGCGTCTGGCGGACAGGCCGACGTTTGGCTCGATCTCGAGGCGAACGAAGAGAATCTCGGCACGCGCGACATCAGCAAGTACCGGATCATTCACGTAGCCACACACGGCTTGCTGAACGCCGAGCGCCCGCAGTTCACGGGTGTGGTCCTGTCACTCGTGGGCAACAAGACGCGCGACGGTTTTGTTCGCACTGACGAAGTCTTTAATCTGCGCCTGGGTTCTCCTCTCGTAATGCTTTCGGCCTGCGAGACCGGACTCGGCAAAGAACGACGCGGCGAAGGCGTCATGGGCCTGACACGCGCATTTATGTACGCAGGTGCGCCGACCGTCGGCGTAAGCCTCTGGTCGGTGGCCGACAAATCGACCGCCGATCTGATGACAGACTTCTACCAGCGACTGCTGAGCGCTTCCGCCGGCACGACCTCTGGCTCGTTGCGTGGCGCACAGCTAGCCATGATCTCCGGCAAGAAATACAGCGCGCCGTTTTACTGGGCGCCGTTTGTGCTTGTCGGCGACTGGAACTGAAGCCGGTTTTTAGTCTTCGATATAAGGGGCTGCGTTATGTCGCAGCCCTTTTTCTTTTCCTCGCGGCATACAGACCGCTCAGCCCGCTTAGCAACAGGATCGCGCTCATGGGTTCAGGAACATTCGTCGCCGCAGTTCCTTCAACCACAACGTTGTCGATCCGGTTCGTGCCCGTCGCAGAACTTGCCCCGTTGAAGATGATGCGAAACGCAGCGTTCGGGTTATTGTTCAATGCCACGATACTCACCA
This sequence comes from Pyrinomonadaceae bacterium, assembly GCA_036281015.1. GTDB lineage: Bacteria > Acidobacteriota > Blastocatellia > Pyrinomonadales > Pyrinomonadaceae > PSRF01. The sequence goes on along the minus strand of DASUPR010000253.1, from coordinate 112 downwards.
GCGAGAACACCAGCGGCACCGAGCCGAACGCAGTCGCGGGCGTGTACGGTAGACCAAAGTCGACGAAATTAATTCCGTCGAGACTGTATTGAAACTGGTTACTGTTGAAGCC
>DASUPR010000252.1:0-9842 GCA_036281015.1 Pyrinomonadaceae bacterium | reverse complement strand
ATAACGATGTCGTCAGCACTCACCAGCGCTTCAAGTTCTTTCAACGTCGCATCGACCAGCGCCGCCGGGATCATCAGCCAGATAGCACGCTGTGGTTGCAACTTCTTCACAAAGTCCTCAAGCGACTCCGCACCCACCGCGCCTTCCGACGCCAAGCCGCGCACCGTCTCCAGATTCCGGTCGTAAACAACACATTGATGTTCAGCGCGCAAAAGGCGTCGCACCATGTTGGCGCCCATGCGGCCCAATCCGATCATTCCAATTTGCATTCGCAGCTCCGATTCGCGTTAATCTTTAGGCCGATTCTACCGAAAGCCCGAGGAGCCCTCCACATGAGACACCTGAGTCTGCTTTTAGTATTTATTTTTGTCGTTCCTGTCATGGCGCAGCGAGCGCCCGTGTTGCCGGCCGGCCGCGTCGTCGACCTGACACATCCGTTCGACGCAGCGAGCGTGTATTGGCCAACCGCGGAGGCATTCAAACTCGACACAGATTTCGAGGGCATGACTGACAAAGGCTATTTTTATTCGGCATACAGATACTCCGCAGCAGAACACGGCGGCACACATCTCGACGCGCCCGTACACTTCGCGAAAGGACGTCACACAGTCGACGCGATTCCGTTGGACCAACTGATGGGCAGTGGAATTTTGATCGACGTGACCACACAGTGTGCAGCGAATCCTGATTACCAGGTCAGCACCGCAGATTTTCAGAATTGGGAACGACGAAACGGCAGGATTAGACCGGGCACGATCGTTTTTCTGCGCACGGGTTTCGGCAAACGTTATCCGGATCGGAAGTCGTACTTGGGAACAGACGAACGCGGCGCGGCGGCAGTCGCGAAGCTGCACTTCCCCGGACTCGATCCGGCAGCGGCGCGCTGGCTGACACAGAATCGATCGATCAAAGCGATCGGTCTCGACACGGCGAGCATCGACTACGGCCAATCGACATTGTTCGAGAGTCATCGCATTTTGTTTGAGAAGAACATTCCGGCGTTTGAGAACGTCGCGAACCTGGACCAGTTGCCGGTGAAGGGATTTTCGGTGATTGCGTTGCCGATGAAGATCAAAGGGGGCAGCGGCGGGCCGTTGCGCATCGTCGCGTTCAGGTGAAGTTATGGAAGTGAAAGTTTTTGAGAGTCCGGCGGAAGTTGCACGCGCGGCGGCGGAGTATTTTGTCGAGCAGTGTCGTGAGTCAGTGAAACGAAGCAATGGCTTCGCCGTGGCACTATCGGGAGGCTCGACTCCAAAACTGCTTTACGAGTTGCTGGCGAACCCAAACGAACCGTTTCGAGAACAGATCGAATGGGACAAAACGTTCTTTTTCTTTGGCGACGAACGCAACGTTCCGCCCGATGACCCTGACAGCAACTATCGCATGGTGTATGAAGCGATGTTCTCACACGCTCCGAAGACGAACGTCTATCGCATTCCCGGGGAAAAACCCGCGGCGCAAGCGGCTGAGGAATACGAAGATGTTTTGGTGGAGGTGTTTGGAGCGGACGTTCCGGATCTGGATCTGATTTTCCTGGGCCTCGGCGAGGACGGCCACACGGCTTCACTCTTTCCTCACTCGCCCGCGCTCAAGGAAACCGAGCGTTACGTCGCAGCGCCGTGGGTTGAGAAGTTTAATGCCTATCGAATTACGATGACGTTGCCGGTTCTGAATAACGGAAAGTCGGTCGTGTTTCTCGTCACTGGAGCGTCCAAGGCGGAGGTCTTAAGGGAAGTGATTAAAACCGATAAAAAACCGGATCTCTACCCCGCTCAGGCAATCTCTCCGACCAACGGCGCCGTGTCGTGGTTCATCGATAAAGCAGCCGCGCGCCTCTGCTCGATCAACAACTCTTCAAACGCCGCCGCCGTCAGCGACTTCGAGAACAAAAATCCCTGAACCACATCGCAACCCAGCGAACTCAAATACTGAAGCTGTTCCTGCGTCTCGACACCCTCGGCAATCACCGTCAGATCCAGCGCGTGGCCCAGGTTGATGATCGCGCGCACAATCGCCGTGTCGTGCGGGTCTTTGCAAACGTCCGACACAAACGTCTTGTCTATCTTCAACGTGTCGATCGGAAACCGCTTCAAATAGTTGAGCGATGAATAACCAGTGCCGAAGTCGTCAATCGCAACTTTGATCCCCATCAACTTCAACTCGTGCAACTTCTCAATCGCCTGCTCCGGCTCCTTCATGATCGAACTCTCGGTCAACTCCAACTCCAGCCAGCGCGGATCGAGGTTCGTCTCTTTCAGGATCTCCGCCACCGACGCGATGAACGACGGCTGCTGAAACTGCCGCGCCGAAAAGTTGACCGACAGACACATCGGCGCGAGTCCTTTATCCTGCCACGCCATGTTCTGCGAACACGCATTCCGCATCACCCAATCGCCGAGCGCGATGATCAATCCGCTGTCTTCAGCCAGCGGCACAAACTCACTCGGATAAAGCATTCCCAGACTCGGATGTCGCCAACGCACCAGCGCTTCCATACCCACGAGATGAAAATCGGGAATCCTCACCTGCGGCTGGTAATGAACGACGAACTCCTCACGCTCGAGCGCGCCGCGCAAATTGCTTTCGAGCACGAGTTGCTTGAGCGCGCGCGTCGTGCCGCCCGCGGTGTAAAACTGGTAGTTGTTGCCGCCCTGCTCTTTCGCGCGATCGAGCGCGGCGCTCGCGCTCTTCAACAAACCGGCAGTGTCGCGATCGTCGTGCGGATAAAGACTGATGCCGATGCTGGTCGAAACAAACAACTCCTGATCGTCGTGCAAAAACGCCTGATCGAGAACTTCCTTGATGGCCCGCGCAGCATTGGCCGCGTCCTGCGGGCGTGAGATCTGCGTGAGCAGAATCGCAAACTCGTCACTGCCGAAACGCGCCACCGTGTCGCTCTCGCGCACACAACTCGTCAAACGCTGCGCCACTGATTGCAACACACGATCGCCCGCGGTGTAGCCCAGCGAGTCGTTGATCGTCTTGAAGCGATCGAGATTGAGCAACAGCACGGCGTGCATCTGATCGGTGCGCCGCGAGTAAGCAATCGCCTGTTTGAGCCGGTCCTTGAACAACACCTGGTTCGGCAGATCGGTGAGCGCGTCGTGATAGGCGAGATGGTTAAGTTTCTCCTGCGTCTGCTTGTTCTGCGAAAGATCGACGACAAAACACGCGATCTCCTCGTCGCACAACGCCGCGCCGAAGAGCACCGGTATCGTCGCGCCGCTGTTACTCACGAGGTCCTTCTCAAACGGAGCGCACGCGCCAAACGCCATCAGTTTCTCAAACGCTTCGTCGTCGAGGCGGTGATGTTCGGGCGACGTCAGATCGCGGAGCGTCGCAGGCAAATCGTCGCGCGTGTAGCCCACGAGATTCAGGAAACTTTCGTCCGCGCTGATGATTTTGCCGCTGAGATCGGTGAACAAGACGCCGATCAGATTGGTGTCCGTGAAGCGTCGCAGTGCTGCGTCCAGACGACTTTCGTAGTTGTCGAAGGTCATAGTTGAGTTTTCCGAGGAGGTGAGTAGGCAAGAAGGGTTGGCCGTCAACCCGGACCACAGATTAACACAGAAAAAGTGATCTCCACAGAAAAATCTGTGTCACCAGTAGTTCATAACCGTTCCTTAACGTACTTCGTCATCAATCCGAACAGGTGCCGCTGTGTTCCCTGGCCTTCGAAGATCCCGTGTGAACGGTTCGGATACGACATCATCGAAAACTGCTTGTTCGCCGCGATCAGCGCGTTGATGAGGGCCTCGGTGCCCTGGTAGTGAACGTTGTCGTCGCCCGTGCCGTGAATGATCAGCAGGTTGCCCTTCAACTGGTTCGCGAACGTGATCGGCGAGCTCTGTTTCCATTCTTCAGGATGGTCCTTCGGCAACCCGCCGTAACGTTCCTGGTAGATCGTGTCGTAGTAATGAAGATCGGGAACCGGCGCGACTGAAACACCCGTCGAGTAAACATCCGGGTAACGAAACATCGCGTTGAGCGTTGACGAACCACCACCGCTCCAACCCCAAATTCCGATACGCGCCGGATCGACATACGGCCACTTCGCGATCGCGCGCGCAGCCGCCGCCTGATCGCCGGAGTTAACGATGCCCATCTTACGATAGATGATCTTTCGCCACGCGCGGCCACGCGGCGCGGGCGTGCCGCGGTTATCGACGCTCATCACGAGATAACCCTGCTGCGCCAGCATCGAGTGCCACAAACGATCGCGGCCGCCCCACCGATCGAGCACGGTCTGTCCCCACGGTTCGCCGTAAACATGAAACAGCACCGGATACTTCTTCTGCGGATCGAAATCCGGCGGTTTGATCATCCAGCCGTCGAGCTGCACGCCGTCGCCGATGTCGACTTTGAAAAACTCGGCCGCCGTTGGTTTCAACTTGCCAATCCGTTCCTGCACGGCTTTGTTGTCGATCAACGTGCGCGCGAGTTCGTGCTGCGGCAGACGCACGACTTCAGTCACCGGAACTGTATTGAACGTGGAATAAAAGTGAATCGCGTAGTCGCCGCGCGGTGAGACGTTGTAGCCGTGAATGCCGGGGGCGTTCGCGGGAGTTAACCGTTCTTCTTTACCGCTGCCGTCGACGCGAACGCGATAGAGATAACGTTGCGTTGCGTTCTGCGGCGAGGCCAGAAAGTAGAGCCAACCGTTTTGCGCATCAACACGCTCGACGCTGATGACGTCGTAATTGCCCGGCGTGATCAGTTTCACATCGCGCCCGTCACGCGAAACGGAATAGACGTGACGCCAGCCGTCGCGTTCGCTGGCCCACAAAAAGCGTTTGCCGTTATCAATCCACTCGACGTCGCCGCGCGCGATGCCGGTCTTGTCCCAATCGATGTCGCCCCACGCGATGTCGACCCACGCTTCGTCTTTCTCCGTCAGGATCGGACGCACCTTGCCGGAGCGCACGTCTCCGAGCATGACGATGTTCGTGTCCTGCCGGCGATTGAGTTGTTGAATCACGACTTCGTCCGTGCCGGCCCACTCCATGCGTGGCAGATAGTTGTTGCGCGGATCGCCGGGGATGTCGAACCAGCGTGTTGGACCACCATCAGCGCTGACGACGCCGACACGCGCGGCGGAGTTGGTCTCGCCCGCTTTCGGATAAGGAAAGGTCGTGATGGTGGGATACAGACCGCTCGTGTTGTCGATCATCTGCATCTCTTTCACGCCTTCCGAGTTGAGCTGCCAGTAGGCGATGTTTTTGCTGTCCGGGCTCCAGCGAAAACCGTCGCGGCAGAACAGTTCTTCTTCATAGACCCAATCGAAGGTGCCGTTCACGAGATAGCGCGTACCGTCGGTGGTGAGCTTTGTGACCTTGTTATCGCCGAAAAGATTCTCGACGTAGACGTTGTTTTCACGCACGTAGGCGGCGCGTTGTCCGTCGGGAGAAAACTTCGCGAACATTAGTGTTGAAGGTTTCGCATCGGGACCGCCGAGTTTGCGCAGAGTGTTGTTCTTGAGATCGACAACCCAGTAATCGCCACGTGTGTTGCTGCGCCAAACGCGTTGTGAGTTGGTGAAGATCAGCAGCTTCTGCTCGTCGCCCGTCATGGCAAACTCTTCGATCGCCAGCGGTTCGTTCGCGCCTGTGGGAACCAGTTTTTCCGCCGACACTTTTACGGTGCGATTGCCGGTCGCAGCATCGTAGCGAACGATGTCGACAGCATTTCTTTTGTTGGGCGACGGTTCGAGTGCGAGATAGCCGCTGCCGTCTTCCTGCCAACGCACCGGGCCGAGCGATCGCGTGCGGTACGTGAAGATCGAATCAACGGTCAGCAGCGACGGATCGGCCTGCTGTGCAAAAACAGGAACCAGTAACAGAAGTAGAACAACAATTGTTTGAACCTTACGTCTCACGTATCAATCCCCTCTCCCGACTAACGCCGCAATCGCGGTAATCATCTCTGACTGTTCGATCGGTTTCGCAATGTGCTGGTGGTAACCCGCAGCGAGCGCGCGCTCGCGATCCTTGCGCGAAGCATAACCCGTCAGCGCAATCGCCGGCGTCTGCCCGCCCTTCTCCACGGGCAAAGCACGCAGCTTTTGAATAAATTCGTAGCCGTCTTGATCGGGCATGCCGATGTCGCTGATCAAAATGTCAGGCACGTCACTCGAAAACACGCTCAACGCCTCGGCCGCCGACTTGGTTGGCGTCACTCGCGCGCCGTAACGCTTCAACATCGTGCCGAGCAGTTTGCGCGAATCGTCGTCGTCTTCAACCAGCATCACGTGCACGCCATCGAGCCGCACCGATCCTCGTTTGCTGCGGCGGCGCTCTACTTCCCGCCGCCGTTCTTCCGCACGCGCCGGATCGCGCCGCTCCTCTGCGAGTGGCAACTCAACCGTGAACATCGATCCCTGCCCCAGGCCCGCGCTTTCCGCGCCGATGCTGCCGCCGTGCAACTCCACCAGGTGACGCACGACCGCGAGACCCAATCCGAGTCCACCCTGCTTCCGCGAAATCGAGCCCTCCGCCTGCCGGAAACGATCGAATACGTAAGGCAGAAACTCCGCCGAGATTCCTTCACCAGTGTCGGCAACCCTTAGATGCACGGTCCCACCGACGCAGCGCAGATCGATCATCACCACACCGCCGCGTTGAGTGAACTTGATCGCGTTCGAGAGCAGGTTCCAGATCACCTGCCGCAAACGATTCGGATCGCCCTTCACCAAACACTCGCTGCTCAACTGCTCTGTTTTGAGTTGAATGCCTTTTACATCGGCCGTGGGCCGTAGCGCGTCGATAGCCGCTTCGACGATCGGCGCGAGATTCAACGGATGCAGGTCGAGTCGAAGATTGCCCGTGATGATGCGCGAAACGTCGAGCAGGTCGTCGATCAATCGTGCCTGTGAACGCGCGTTTCGTTCGATAGTTTCGATCGCGCGCGTGGCGTTCGATCCTTCAACTTCACCGTTGCGAATCATCGACGCCCAACCGAGAATCGACGTTAACGGCGTGCGCAGTTCGTGCGAAAGCGTTGCCAGAAACTCGTCTTTCAGACGGTCGGCTTCTTCGGCGTGCTGACGCGCGTCGCGCTCGCGAATAAGTAAGGCCGCGCGTTCTTCTTCTGCCTTTTCGCGTGCGGTCACGTCGAGTACGAGCGAGAGCACCGAAACGAGTTGGCCGCGATCGTCGTGCAGCACCGAGTTGTACCACTCGCAAAAAATCACTGAACCCGCGCGCGTGTAATTTCGATTGCGTTGCACGCCCTGGACCTCGACGCCTTCGCGCTGACGGTTCGTCACCAACGCCACCGCGTCCACGTCGTCGGCAAAAACAAATTGCCACTCGTTAACGTGCTTGCCGATCACCTCGTCGGCTTTCCAACCAAACAACCGTTCCGCGGATGCCGACCAGCGCGAAACGCGGAAGTCGCTGTCCCATTCGATCACCGCGAGCGGTGAGCTTTCGACATGAAATGCTAACTGCCGGTAAGCAGTGGTCGCGGCATCTTCCGCTTGCCGTCGCGCGGTGATGTCGCTGATGACTGCGATACCGCCGGCGATCTTTTCGTCGTCGAGCAATGGTGAGTAGCGACATGCGAACACGCCGCTTCCCGAGGGTCCATACGGATGAGTTTCGGAAACGGATTCATTACCGGCAATCGCTGCGGACAAACAACTCTCAGTGGCGGACTCGCGCAGGAAAGGAAAGATCTCGTCAGCGCGCCGGCCCAGCACTTCTTCGCTACTCCGCCCGGTAATCCGCTGCATTGCACGATTCCACGCAATGATGCGGCAGTCGCGATCAAACGCAAAAAGGCCGTCGACGCTGGCGTCGAGCAGGCGCTTCCAGAGCGATGGGGATTCGTTCTCCAAACTGTTAAGTCGGTGGATTTCTTTCGGGAATTATTTCGCCCCGGTAAGCAATATCAAACCGGTGGCGTCGCGCACGAGAATGTTCGAACCCAGCAACACCGGCATGGACCAGGTTGCCGACTCGGCCACTTCGTAACGATGTTCGACCGCAAACGCAGGGGCATTGCGTTTGACCACAATTAAATCTGCGCCGTTTGTGAGAAAGACGACGTGCCGGGGAGTCAGCAACAATGAAGCGTGCTCGCCTTCGCGCCCTTCAGTTGACCAGCGCACCGCGCCGGTCTTCGCGTCGAGCGCCACAAACTGCCCTTTTTTCTTCGACGAATGTGCATAGACCAAACCGTCGCCGAAAACCGGCGAACTCATGTACATCGCGACGTCCGGGTTTTTCCACGCTGGGGCCGCCTGCCACTTGCCGTCCTTCGCGGCGAGTGTGAAAGCGTGCGTGCCTTGCCGCGTGCCGGAAACGATCAGATGAGTGCCGGTCCAAAGCGGAGTGGTGATGTTCTCGTGCCATTCGTCGGTAAACGGCACTGACCAGAGTTCTTTTCCGTTCTTCGCGTCGACGCCGATGATCGAGCCTTGGGTAAGCGTGACGATCTGCGGTTGTCCGTTTACTTCGATCACCACGGGCGAAGCGTAGCCTGGTCCAAGTCCGGTCCATTCCCATTGCGTCGCGCCGGTGGCCGGATCGAGTCCGAGTAGCTTGCCGCCGTGAATGTCACTGCCGACCTGGACCACTAGGCGGCCGTTTACCGCGAGTGGAGACGCGGCTGTGCCGCAGAAGAGTTTGCTCGTGTCGATTGATTGGGAAAAGTCTTTGGTCCACAGATGCTTTCCGGTCTGTGTATCCCACGCGTTGAGGATGCCGGTGACGCCGAGGGTGAACAGGCGATTGCCGATCACGAGTGGCGTGGAGTTTGGTCCTTTCGCCATTTGGACGGCGTACTGGTTCTTCTTGAAAGCGGCCTGGTATTTCTGTTCCCAGACGACCTTGCCGTCGGCGAGATTGACCGCCGCGACGATCTCTTCCGGATCGCGTCGTGTGTGAACGAAGGCACGGCCATTCGCGACGACGGGCGACGAGTAGCCTTCGCCGACTTCGACGCGCCAGGCGCGTTGCAACTTGTCGGGCCACGCTGTGGGTGTATTCTTCTCGGAGACGAACCCATCTCTTCCCGGCCCGCGCCACTGCGTCCACTCCTGCCCCGCGACGCCGGGCGCCACGCCGAGCAGAATAAGCAAAACTCCGATTGCCAGCTTTGGGTCAGTCATGCGGAGCCGATCATATCATCCACAGATTGCGCAGAACAGGTGTATGCTGTCGGAGTCGGCGGCTGGCGAGCAAAATGATGTACAAAGCCACCAAATTTGTGTGCTGTTGCCTGACGCTGGCTCTTCTCACGGTTGGGTGTGACGTGGGAAAGGGGACGAAGGCGAGGGCGCCGGGGGCGGAGGCGAGGGTCGTTGCGTTTCCGGAGGCGCTGGGGAGTTTTACGAAGGCGGAGTTTGAGGTTCATATTGCGCAGCTTAAGAAACGATTGCCGTCGAAGGATTTTACGATCGTCGTGCAGCCGCCGTTTGTAGTGGTTGGCGATGAGCCGGCGGAGGCCGTGAAGGAACGCGCTGATGGAACGATCAAGTGGGCCGTCGAGAAGTTGAAGCAGGACTACTTTACTGAGGACCCGAAAGAGATTCTCGACATCTGGCTGTTCAAAGACGCCGCCTCTTACACGAAGCACACGCGGCTGCTTTTCAACGACACGCCAACCACACCTTACGGCTATTACTCGCGCGAAGACAAAGCGCTCATTATGAACATCGGCACGGGCGGCGGCACGCTGGTCCATGAGATCGTTCACCCGTTTATGGAAGCAAACTTTCCTGAATGTCCCTCGTGGCTCAACGAAGGGTTGGGATCGTTGTACGAACAGTGTGGTGAACAGGACGGGCGTATTCACGGCTTTGTGAACTGGCGTCTTCCGGGTTTGCAAAAAGCGATCAA
>DASUPR010000251.1:0-15190 GCA_036281015.1 Pyrinomonadaceae bacterium | reverse complement strand
AAGTAAGAAACGGTCTGAGAAAGAGTATTGAACGCACTCACCGGATCCTTTCGATAGGTAGTGTGTGGACCGGAGAGGAAATCATGCTGGTCATGACGCTGCGGATCGAAATTAAGCTGGTGTCGGATTTCCTGGGAACCGGTGTTGCTCCTGAATTGGTGGGCCGGCTGAAACAGATCGATGAAAAGCTTGCGACCCTGGAGAAGTCAAAAGAACATTCCGGACACTTCATCTGGGGGCTCCGGCAAATGAAAAAGCATTGGATGTCCGATATCGAATTTGTCTGGCGCTCTCTAATCCCTGCCGATCAGAGTTAACCGCGAACTGTCAAAAGTGACAGTTACTCACAAGTCCCGCCATCAATAAAATTCCCCGCAGACGTCAACGCAGGAAAGGTAACGATCTGCCATGCAGTTAGCTCTTATCTCTATCTTGCTTTTTGTTTTCCCGTGGTTTGCTCCCGCGCCGGTTCAACAGACAGGACAAACTCGCGCGCAGTCGCGAACGGCGTCCGATCGGGGTTGGCCGCGCGGTTACAGTTTGCCGAGCGAGGCGCAAATCGTGCTGTATCAGCCGCAGATCGCGAGTTGGGAGAACCAGAAAAACCTGATCGCGTTTTCCGCTGTTTCGTATGTGGCGAAGGGTGAGCAGAAGCCCGCGTTGGGAACGCTCAAGTTTCAGACGGACACCGAAGTCGCGCTCGAGCAGCGATTGGTGAAGTTTTCCAAGATCAAGATCATCGAGACCAACTTTCAAACGCTCTCAAAAGAACAAACTCAGGAGATCGTCAGCGAGCTCGAAAAGAACATTCCCGAAGAAGACCGCATCATCGATCTCGATCGCGTACTCGCTTATGTTGACAAGAGCACGATCAATCCCAAAAACGTCGAGGGCCTAAAGAGCGATCCACCCAGAATCATACTGACCTATTCACCCTCGATCCTGGTGAGCTTCGATGGCCAACCTATCTGGAGCCCGATCAAAGACAACGAATTGAAGTTTGCGGTCAATACCAACTGGGACATCTTTCAGCACCAGCCCACGGGTATGTACTACCTGCGTTACGACACCTCGTGGTTGAGGGCCACCGATCTGCAAGGGTACTGGTCCCGTGCCGGCAAACTACCGGACAGTTTCAATAAACTGCCTGCGGACGATAACTGGAAAGACGTGCGCGCAAGTCTCCCCGGACAACCCGCTAAAACACTGCCGAAGGTTTACGTGACCAACGATCCGAGTGAGTTGATTCTCATCGATGGTCAACCCAAATACGAGCCCGTTCCCAATACAGGCTTGCTATGGATCAGCAACACGGAAAGCGATCTCTTCCGGCTCGGCAAAGACGGTGCGGTTTACTATCTCGTGGCCGGAAGATGGTTTATGGCTCCCGGATTAGGCGGACACTGGACCTTCGCCACGCCGAGCCTGCCGGAAGACTTCAAACGAATCTCACTCGAACATCCGCGTTCGCGCGTGCTCGCATCGGTGCCCGGCACACAGCAGGCGGCAGAAGCGGTACTGCTCGCGGAGATCCCGCAATACGCTCGTGTAAACAAGAAAGAGATCAAGGCTCCGGACGTCGCCTACAACGGCGAGCCGCAGTACGAAAACATCTCGGGCACACAACTACAGCGTGCGGCAAACACCGACAAAGAGATCATTAAGGTCGGCGACACGTACTACATGTGTTACCAGGGCGTCTGGTTCATGGCCAACAATCCGAACGGCCCGTGGACCCTCGCGACCTCAGTACCGCAGGACATCTACAAGATTCCGCCAAGCTCGCCTTCACACAGCGTCACTTACGTAACCGTCGCGGAAGATGACGACGACGATGACGATTGGGTGACGTATGCGGCCTACGCCGGATACACCGGTTTGATGGTCGGTTGGGGCTGCACTGTTTGGGGCACCGGTTGGTACTACCCGCCTTACTACTGGTACGGCGGTTACTACCCGATCTATTACCCCTACTGGCGCACGTACGGTTACGGCGCCTGGTACAACCCATACACCGGCGTTTACGGAACAGCCGGCAGAATTTATGGACCATACGGCGGCGTCGGTTTCGGTGCTCGCTATAACCCCAGCACCGGAACGTACGCGCGAGGGGCCTTTGCCTATGGACCATACGGAGCGCGCGGAGCCGCGCAGGCATACAACCCGCGCACCGGAACCTATGCGGCGACGCGCCAGGGCTCCAACGTGTACGGCAGTTGGGGATCGACACACGTTCAGCGTGGCGATGATTGGGTAAACACGAAACGATTCACGAGCAGCGCCGGCAACACAACACGAGTCACTCGTGGCGATCAGGGCGGCATGGTTTCGCGGCGTGGCCCTGACGGCCGCGGCTTTGTCGGCACGCGTGGCGACAATGTTTATGCCGGTCGTGACGGAAATGTTTACCGCCGCGATCAGAATGGAAACTGGCAGAAGTGGGACAACGGTAGTTGGAATTCTCCGAACCGGGCCGAACAGCGAAATTCTTCAGTACGCGACAGCATGTTGAACGATCGCGCCCGGGCAGATCGAGCACGAGGCGAGCGAACCGGGCAAGCGTCGCGGCCGGCACAGGCCGATCGCGGGACGATTAACAGTCTCGAACGAGATCGTGCAGCACGCAGCAATGGCGCCCAACGCAGTCGCGACTACGGCAGCTATAGCCGCAGTCCGAGTCGCGGCAGCGTAGGTGGTTACCGCGGCGGAGGTTCAAGAGGGGGAGGTGGTTTTCGCGGTGGTGGCGGTCGCCGCCGTTGAGGGACTAATCCACAGATTACACAGATGTCAAAAACAATCTGTGTAATCTGTGGATAAACTATCTCGGGTGTGTAGTGATGGGACCATCTCTCTCTGAGTGGCAATGGATCATTGCCGCAGTCATTCTTCTTCAAGCACTTCTTATCATCGGCCTGCTGATCAGCAGCGCCAGAAAACGCCACGCTCTGACTAAAGCCGAGCAGCAGCAAAGGGCGCTGCACGCGACCGAAGAGCGTATCCGAACCACAGTCGACACTGCGCCCGCGATGATCTGGATCGTCGGTACGGACATGAAGTGTACCTACGTGAATCAGCGCTGGCTCGATTTCACCGGGCGAACTCAGGAACAGGAGCGGGGCACCGGTTGGACCGAGGCCATTCATGCGGACGATTACGAACGTTCTCTAAAAACTTACGAGAGCAGCTTCAAGGCCAAAGAACCATTTGAGATGGAATACCGGATGCGCCGTCACAACGGCGAGTATCGCTGGATAATCGATACGGGTGTCCCACGTTTCAATAGTGAAGGTGAGTTTCTAGGTTACATCGGCTCCTGCGTCGATATTACTGAACGCAAAGAGTCGGAAGTCGCCCTCCGGACGGCGCACGAAGAACTTCATCAACTGAAAAACCAGTTGGAAGCGGAAAACATCTCGCTGCAACAGGAGCTGCAACTGGACGACAAGTTCGGCGAGATCGTGGGCCAGAGCGACGCGATCAAGTACGTGCTTTTCAAAGTCACTCAAGTCGCGCCGACGAACACCACGGTGCTCATAACGGGCGAGACGGGCACGGGCAAGGAACTGGTCGCGCGCGCGATTCACGGCGCGAGCTCTCGCAAAGACAAGCCTTTAATAAAGGTGAACTGTGGCGCGTTGTCGCCGACGCTGATCGAGAGCGAGTTGTTTGGTCACGAGAAGGGCGCGTTTACCGGCGCTATCGCACGCAAACAGGGACGTTTTGAACTGGCAAACGGCGGCACGATCTTTCTCGACGAGATCGGCGAGCTGCCGCCGGAACTGCAAGTAAAGCTGTTGCGCGTCATTCAGGAAAATGAATTTGAAAGAATCGGCGACAGTAAAACAATTAAGGTCGACGTCCGCATCATCGCCGCCACCAACCGCAATCTAAAACTCGAGGTCGAAAAGGGTGCCTTCCGAGAGGATCTCTGGTACCGGTTGAACGTCTATCCGATCACTGTGCCGCCCTTGCGGCAGCGCCGCGAAGACATCCCGCAACTGGTGGAACACTTCACGAGTATCTACGCGAAGAAGTCGGGCAAGACAATCGCGTCGATCTCGCCGCGGGCGATCCAGAGTCTGGAGATCCATTCCTGGCCGGGCAACGTGCGCGAGTTGGCAAACGTGATTGAACGCGCGGTGATCCATACTCAGGGGAGCGTGCTGCAACTCGTTGATCATTGGGAACCCGTTGTTAGTGAGCCAGGCTCCACGCAAACGCTGGAAGAGGTCGAACGCGACTACATCGTTCGCACACTTGAGAAGACCGGCTGGCGAATTGAAGGCAAGAGTGGAGCAGCAACAGTTCTTGGATTGAATCCGAGTACTCTTCGCACCAGAATGCTCAAGCTCGGAATACAGCGGCGACGGGCCAGCTTCGTAAGCGCAGCCAATGAAGAACCACGAAGTACCACGACCACGAATTGAGGGTTCCTCCACGTAGTTTCACAGTTTCCGCGAAATACCACGGCCACGGCTTACCACGGTAAGAGCTGCGTAACGTGGGCCACCGCATTAAATTTTCAATAAAAATAAGGCCAAAAACGTAGGTTGCTCCCGTGGCGGTCCTTTGTGCACACCGCTTGCTAAAGCAAAGGTATCCAGCATCATTTGTGTCGCCCCTTCATTGTTGCCGGAAGTCTTATCAACCAGACAACTGAGATTAAAGGCGTAGTGTGCGGCTCGTCAGGCTATTAGTGTTGGTAGTGAAACGTAAATGATCGTGAACACCACCAGGATTACTGTTCCACCGGAGAAGCGAACGGAGCTTCTTCAAACGATCGGCCGGCTGCTCGAACCGAGCAAGCGCGCGAAGGGTTGCCGCACTTTTGATTTCTATCTCGATGCGGCAGACGAGAATTCGACTTTGCTCGTGAGCGAATGGGAAACGGAAACGGATTTGAACAGCTATCTCGAGTCGGATGATTTTGCGGTGCTTCGGGGGGCGATAACAGTGTTGAGCGCGCGCAGCATTGATTCAAAAGCCAGTGTCACCTCGCACGTCTGCGTTCCGTGAGATTGGACAGCGTTATGGTTTTGACTTCTGCAAAACAAGTATTGAAACCGGTTTTCCGTGATAGCAAACACTCACCGGATGATCTGCTATGGGCGATTGTGGATGCGTGTGTTTCCAACGTCGCAGTGCTCGATGAAACAGGTTCGCTTATCTATGCGAGTCGTGCGTGGAGTTGTTTCGAGCGCGTCGAAAATACTAGCGCTGGCTCGACCTACTTCGAGAACTGTCGCAGGTTCGCGCAGTCCGAATCGGACGACAGCGCCGGCGTCACTCTGGCCGACGATATCCAACACATACTGGATGGGGAAGAGAAGGAGTTTCACCGGCGCTATTATTTCGACTCAGCGATCGAGCCACGGCCGTTTATCGTCCACGCCGCACGCCTCAATCTTTCAGACTCAACTTTCCGCGTCCTGGTAACGCGCGAAGAACTGCCACAGGTCCAGGAGGATTTCATAGACAGCAAGGAACGTCTGATCGAGCTCCTCGGAAACCGGATCATGTCGTGGAAAGGCGAGCTCGAAGGGCAGCAGTTCACATACGTGAGCGAACACGCGGTGAACATGTTGGGCTATCCGGTGGCAGCCTGGTACGAGCCTGATTTCCTACTTTCGCATTTACACTCTGACGATCGTCACTGGGTCCCGGCGGCTTACCAAACGCAGGTCAGGGCTACGAATCACTTCGATCTGACTTTTCGCTTGCGGGCAAAGGACGGGCGGCTGGTTTGGGTGCAGAACCTGATCAGCGTGAGCTCGCAGAGCGACGGAACTACGAAACTGCACGGTTTCATAATCGACATTTCTGAACGAAAACGCACCGAAGAGGCTTTAAAGGACTTAGGTGGCCGGTTAATCGCCGCGCAGGAGGAAGAGCGGCGTAGAGTCGCGCGCGAACTGCACGACGATTTCAATCAGCGGCTTGCGGTTCTCTGCATCGAGTTGGAGCAGCTTGGCAACAAAATGGACGGCTCGCTTAATTTGCGTCGCAGTGTCGAGCGTCTCAAGACGCAGGCGCACGAACTGGCGGCCGAGATTCATCGCCTTTCTTACAAGCTCCATCCCGCGAAGTTGGACCACCTGGGCCTGGCCGCCGCGATCAAGAGTCTCTGCGCTGAGCTTAACGAAAGCGAAAGAATCAACGTCGAGTTTTATCAAACAGGTTTCCCCGCCACGGTTAAGAAAGACATCACACTGTGTCTCTTTCGCATCGCGCAGGAGAGTCTCCGCAATTGCGTGAAGCACAGCAAGGCACAGTCTGTTCGCGTCGTATTAACCAAAACCCGAAGCGCCGTTCGCCTGCTCGTGTCTGACAATGGTTGTGGTTTCAACACCAACTCAGACTTGATGGAGAGAGGCTTGGGCTTCATTAGCATGAAAGAACGTCTACATCTCGTTGGCGGCAGGATCAATGTCTACTCAAAGCCGTTGCGGGGTACTCGCATTGAGGTCTCGGTTCCTTTGAAGTTACAAGCCGAGTCTTCAGTGAAACCGATGTACTCAACAGTACCCGACGAATAGCTTGTCAGAACTGTAAGGGAGGAAATTATGAAACGCCCCCGTGTCATTCTTGCAGACGATCATACCCTTATTCTTGACGCGTTGAAGAATTTGCTGGAGCCGGAGTTTGAAGTTGTCGGCATGTTTGCCGACGGGCGCGCCTTGATGGAAGGCGCCCGGGCTCTCAACCCCAACGTCATCGTTCTGGACATCGCCATGCCGAACATGAACGGCCTGAATGCAGGCGAGCGGCTCAAACAGGCGATGCCGCTGGTAAAGCTCGTTTACCTCACGATGAACCACGACCCGGACATGGCGGGCGACGCTTTCCGTTTGGGCGCTTCAGCGTATTTGCTCAAAAATTCCGCGGCGGCTGAGTTGCAGAGCGCCATTCGCGAGGTCGTTAGGGGCGGCTACTACATCACGCCCTTGATGACGAAAGGAATGGACGGTTCATACATTCAGAATTTCAAGCTTCGAAAGAGCACCAGTCCGTTGACGTTGCGGCAGAAAGAGGTGTTGCAGTTGTTGGCGGAGGGGCGCTCGATGAAAGAGGTCGCTTTTGTCCTCAACGTTTCTCCACGCACCGTTGCCTTCCATAAGTACACGATGATGGAGCACCTCCAAATCAGAAGTAATGCCGAGTTGATCGAGTATGCGATGCGCAGCTCGATAGTGGCTGCGGCATAGGCGACTGTTGGCTGACCTGTAACTTTTGCCAGTTCTGTTTACGGCGCGAGTTCCTTACCATTGACGCGCGTTGTTTCAGACCTATGACAAAGGGATGGATCCGCACGTTCTGACGGAGGATCTCGAGTTGGCCGGCGCTCGTATTTTAGTGGCGGATGATCATGAGGAAGTTCGCAATCTGATCGTTCGTTTGTTGAGCCAGCAGTTTGAAGTACTGGGGGCGGTTGGTGACGGTATCGCGTTTTTGGAAGCCGTCGAACGTTTAAAACCGGATGTTTGTATTCTCGATATCTCGATGCCGAAGATGAGTGGAATCGAAGTCGCGCAACTAATCAAGCAGCGCGACTCAACGATCCGGATCGTGTTCGTAACGCTCCACGAAGATTTCGACTTCCAGACCGCGGCTTTCGCGACCGGCGCGGAAGGCTACGTTATGAAAGCGAGAATGGCGGGAGATCTGTTGTTTGCAGTGAGCGAAGTTTTGGCGGGGCGCACGTTTTGTCACTCGGTCTGAGGTGATGATTGGCGTTGTGGTGTGCGTTAGGTGCGTGACGCACACCCGAACTGAGGCCGGCTGGCACTCCTCGGGAACAGGAGGACTGGGAGCGCCGGCAGGTTTCCTCAGAGAGATGGGCCGAAGAAAAGCGCAACAGGGTGGCAAGCTTCGGCCCATCACTGGCTTTCGAAAGGGAATAGACCATGTCGGAGTACTCGCTTTCACAACGGTTGGCCGCGGAGTTTTTAGGAACGCTTTGGTTGGTTCTCGGCGGTTGCGGCAGTGCCGTGCTGGCAGCGGCCTTTCCGGAAGTCGGAATCGGTCTGCTTGGCGTGTCGTTGGCGTTCGGACTTACGGTGCTGACGATGGCGTACGCAGTGGGCCATGTTTCCGGCGGGCACTTCAATCCCGCGGTAACCATTGGCGTGTGTACCGCAGGCCGTCACGCTGCGAAGGATGTAATTCCTTACATAGTGGCGCAGGTAGCCGGAGCGATTGTCGCCGCCGGACTGCTTTATCTCATTGCGAGTGGCAAAGCCGGTTTTGATGTCACTGCCGGGTTCGCTGCAAATGGTTACGCTGACCATTCGCCAGGTGGTTACTCGCTCGTCGCGGCGTTGATTGCGGAAGTGGTTTTCACGTTCTTCTTTCTCATCGTGATACTGGGAGCAACTGACAAGCATGCGCATCAAGCCTCGGCAGGCATGGCGATCGGGTTGGCATTAACGTTGATTCACTTGGTCGTGATTCCGGTTACAAACACTTCGGTTAATCCGGCGCGCAGCACTGGACCCGCGCTTTTCGTGGGCGGCTGGGCCATCAGGCAGTTATGGCTGTTCTGGGTCGCGCCGATTGTTGGCGCTATGCTCGCGGGCGCCGCGCACCGTTTTCTCGGCGCGGAACACAAAGAGCCGGAGCGGGCATTTGCACAAACAGTTACGCAATAGCCATCACGCCAACAGACGGCTTGAGATTACGCCGGCCAGATACGCCAGGGCGGCGGCGACCGCGCCAACCAGGAGTGTGGTGAGGCCGGAATGCCACCAGGAAGATGTGGACCATCTGCTCTTGATGGATCCGATGGCCACGAAGACGATACCCGTCAGTGTCACTGAAATCGTCAGCGAATGCTCACTGCCGAACAGATAAGGCAGCAGCGGCGCCAGCCCACACAGCACGAAGGCCGTGAACGTGCTCAGTGCTGCAATCCAGGGTGAACGCACCGTGTGAGGTAGTCCGTACTCTTCCACCAGCATCGTCTGGACCCAACGCTCACGATCCGAAGTTGTAAGCTCGACGATTCGTTCGAGGTCTTTGCCGGTGAAGCCCTTGCGTTCGAAGATCTGCCTCACTTCCTCGCGCTCGCCGTCGGGCGCGAGATCGATGTGACGATGTTCGATCTTTTCGAGCCGCCGCCAATCATCATGTTCGGCCCGGGTGCCGAGGTAGTTACTCGCAGCCATCGAGAATCCGTCGGCAAACAGGTTCGCGAATCCCAACGCCAGAATTATCCACGTCGAAAGGCGTGCGCCGGCCACGCCGGTGACTACCGCGAGCGTAGTTACCGCTCCGTCGATACCGCCGTAGATCCAGTCGCGAAGGTAATTCTGGGTTGGTCCACTCTCGAGTCGTTTGTGAATTGCGTCGGGTGAATGTTCGTGTTCCATCGTAGGCCGGATTTTAATTCAGCGGCCGGTACGATTGCAGCATCTTCATGTAGTTCGCTCGTTCAAAAGCGGCGGGTTCGGCGCAGTGCTTTTGACTCATCGACCCAATCATCTGGGCCACGCTCTCGTACTCGTGCTCTTGCAGCCACGAAACCAGTTCGTTCAACACCTGACTGATTCGGCGAACTCCATTTTGCAACAGCTCCGACGCCATCATCGTGACTTTAGCGCCGGCCATCAAACCCTTGATGACGTCCTGCGTTTGGTGAATGCCGCTCGTGATGGCGAGGTCGGCGTTCAAACGGCCGTACAGAATCGCCACCCAACGCAACGGCAAACGGAGATCGTTTGAATTACTCAAAACGAGGCGTGGCGCTACTTCGAGGTTTTCCAGATCGAAGTCAGGCTGGTAGAAGCGATTAAAAAGCACGAGGCCGTCCGCGCCTTGTTCGTTCAAGCGGCTGGCCATGTTTGCGATCGAACTGAAGAACGGACTGAGTTTTACTGCGACCGGGATCGTCACAACCTGTCTGACTGAGGAAAGTATGTCGAGATAAAGCGCTTCGATCTCCAAACCTGTGATCTCGGTGCTCGTCGGCAAGTAATAAACATTCAGCTCGATAGCGTCAGCGCCGGCTTCTTCGATCAACGTTGCATAGTCGGTCCACCCGCCGACGGAAGTCCCGTTCAAGCTGCCAACGATCGGAATGTTGACTGCTTCTTTCGCGCGGCGAATCAGGTTGACGTATTCGTCGGGCCCAACGTTGTAGCTCTGCATGTCGGGGAAATAACTGATCGACTCGGCATAGCTATCGATACCCTGCGTCAGGTGTTGGTCGATGTAATAGCTGTCGAAACCGATCTGCTCTTCAAACAACGAGTACATGACAACCGCTGCGGCTCCGGCGTCTTCGAGGCGGCGAATGCTGTCGACGCTATGCGAGAGTGGCGATGAAGAAGCCACTATCGGATTCTTCAAACACATTCCGAGATAGTTAGTGGTTAGGTTCATGGCCACCCTCGTGCGCAGACTGAGCTGGTTTTACTTCTGCGAGCTGTTTGTACTGTTGCCAGCGGCGGGCCACGGCTTTCTCCGCCTGGCCCAAAAGAAACTTCGCGACTTCCGGGTCGCTTTGCTGCAACATGCGATAGCGTCCCTCGGTGTAGATGTAGTCGCGCAGCGCGATCTTCGGATCGCTCGAATCGAGCACGAACGGGTTTTTGTTTTCGTCTACCAGTCGCGGGTTGTAGCGATAGAGAGGCCAGTAACCGCAATCCACCGCGAGCTTTTGGTGATGCATGCCTTTGGCCATGTCGATGCCGTGTGCGATGCACTGGCTGTAGGCGATGATCAGCGACGGTCCGCGGTGCGACTCGGCTTCGAGAAAAGCTTTGATCGTATGCGTGTCGTTTGCGCCCATCGCGACTTGCGCGACGTACACGTCGCCATAACGCATCGCCGTAATGCCGAGATCTTTCTTGGCGTTGGGTTTTCCGCCGGTCGCGAACTTGGCGACGGCGCCGAGCGGAGTGGCCTTCGATGCCTGGCCGCCGGTGTTTGAGTAGACCTCGGTATCGAGCACGAGAATATTGACGTTTTGACCGCTCGCAAGCACGTGGTCCAACCCGCCGTAACCGATGTCGTAAGCCCAGCCGTCACCGCCGACAATCCAAACGGACTTTTCCACCAGCGAGTCGGCGAGACCAAGCAGATCGCGAGCCTGTTCGCCGGTCGCCGGCGTGATCCTCGCTTTCAACGCAGCGACTAACTCGCGCTGCGTGTTGATACCTTCGTTGGTCGATTGATCGGTATTCAGAAGACTGTTTGCGAGCGACTCTCCGATCAGATCGCGTAACTGCTGAACGAGGTTCTTTGCATACGCTTGCTGGTGATCGAGAGCGAGCCGCATCCCGAGACCAAACTCGGCGTTGTCTTCGAACAGCGAATTGCTCCACGCGGGGCCGCGCCCGTCGCTGTTGCTCGTGTACGGAGTGGTCGGCAGGTTGCCGCCGTAAATACTCGAGCAACCGGTAGCGTTCGCGATAATTGCGCGATCGCCAAAAAGCTGCGTGAGCAGTTTGATGTACGGCGTCTCCCCGCAACCGGCACATGCTCCCGAGAACTCAAATAACGGTTGCAGCAACTGAATGTTCTTAACGGAATTGAATGCGAGCAGTCCGTTTCGATGCAGGTCCGGCAGCTTCAGAAAATATTCCCAGTTGACGCGTTCGCTATCGCGCAACGGCAACTGCGCCGCCATATTGAGCGCCTTGCGCGACACGTTGCTCTTGTCTTTTGCGGGACAAACTTCAACGCAGAGCTGGCAGCCGGTGCAGTCTTCAACCGCAACCTGGATCGTGTACAACTTGTCCGGCAACTCGCGCCACTTTGCGGGCATGGTTTTGAAACCTGCGGGCGCGTCGTTCAGATCACTCGCGGAACAAACCTTCGCGCGAATCGTCGAGTGCGGGCAAACCATGACGCACTTGCCACACTCGATACAGAGGTCCGGTTCCCAAACAGGCACCTCCTGCGCGATATTGCGTTTCTCCCAGCGCGTGGTCCCAATCGGATAGGTCCCGTCTTCAGGAAACGCGCTGACAGGCAACAGATCGCCCCGGCCGGCGATCATTTCGGACGTTACCTCACGCACGAACTCAGGCGCCTCATCAGGAATCCTGGACGAGAGATCGATCGTGCTGGTTGCTGTTTCAGGAACCGCAATCTCGTGAAGATGTTCCAGCGCTGCATCGACGGCGGCGAAGTTTTGCCGCACCACCGCCTCACCGCGTTTGCCATACGTCTTCCGGATGAACTCTTTGATCTGCACGATTGCTTCATCGCGCGGCAACACGCCGCTCAACGCAAAGAAGCAAGTCTGCATGATCGTGTTGACGCGGTTGCCAAGCTGGCTCTTTCGCGCAACACCGCTGGCGTCGATGGCAAACACGCGGAGCTGCTTTTCAATAATCACTCTTTGAACCGCAGTAGGGAGATGATTCCAGACGTCTTCATAAGGACTGTTGATCAGCAGTGTCGCGCCGTGCATCGCAGCTTCCAGAACGTTGTAACGTTCGAAAAACGGAAACTGATGAACGGCGACGAAGTTTGCGCGCTGTATCAGGTAGGTGCTTTTGATCGGACGTGGACCAAAACGCAGGTGCGACACAGTCATCGCGCCGGCCTTCTTGGAATCGTAAACAAAATAACCCTGCGCGTAGTTTTCCGTCTCTTCGCCGATGATCTTGATCGAGTTCTTATTTGCGCTGACCGTTCCATCCGCGCCTAACCCCCAAAACACCGCGCGCACCTGATCGTCCGGCTCAGTGTTGAATGAAGCGTCAAACGGAAGACTTGTAAACGTAACGTCGTCGTCGATGCCGATCGTGAAATGGTTCTTCGGATCAGTTTTCTTCAATTCAGCAAATACGGAACGAACCATCGCCGGAGTGAACTCCTTCGACGACAGCCCGTAACGACCGCCGATCACGCGCACGCCGTTGAGCGCACCAGCCTCGGCAAGCGCCGTGACTACGTCCTGGTACAGCGGTTCGCCAGTGCTGCCCGGCTCCTTCGTGCGATCGAGCACTGCAATCGCTTTCGTTGAAGCCGGTAAAGAGTTGATGAAATGCGAAACGGAGAAGGGACGGTAAAGCCTGATTTTAAGGAGGCCAACGTTTTCACCATCGTTGTTCAGTGACTCGACCGTCTCTTCAGCCGTCTCGCAACCTGAACCCATCATGATCAGCACGCGTTCAGGATTGGGAGCTCCGACGTATTCGAAAAGCTTGTAACGACGTCCCGTCAGTTCAGCAAACCGCTCCATTGTCTGCTCAACGATCGCGGGAGTCTTCAGGTAAAAGGAGTTGGCGCGCTCGCGTGACTGAAAGAACACGTCCGGGTTCTGGGCAGTGCCTCGCATGACTGGGCGATCGGGAGTGAGTGCACGCGAGCGATGTTGCCGGACGAGTTCCGCATCCATCATGCCTGCGATCTCTTCGTCGGAGAGCTTCGCGATCTTCATCACTTCATGGGAGGTACGAAAACCGTCGAAGACATGAAGGAAGGGGACTCGCGCTGCCAAAGTACCGGCCTGGGCGATCAGCGCGAAGTCCATCACTTCCTGTACCGAGTTGGCGAACAGCATGGCCCAACCGGTGGATCTGGCAGCCATAACGTCGCTGTGATCGCCGAAGATCGAGAGGCCGTGAGTGGCGATGGTCCGAGCGGCAATGTGAAACACCGTGCTGGTGAGTTCGCCGGCGATCTTGAACATGTTTGGGATCATGAGCAGCAGGCCCTGACTCGCGGTGAAGGTCGTTGTCAGTGAGCCTGTCTGTAAACTTCCATGGACCACACCGGCGGCCCCTCCTTCAGACTGCATCTCGCGCACGAGCGGCCTCATGCCCCAGATGTTCTTCTCGCCGGCGGCGGTCCATGCGTCGGCCCATTCTCCCATGGGAGATGAGGGCGTGATTGGGTAAATGGCGATTACTTCATTTGTTTTGTAGGCAACGTAAGCGGCTGCTTCATTGCCGTCGATAGTTACCCGCTCTGTCATTTTGTGCCATTCGCCTGGGCGGCGCGCTCCTGCTCGATTTCGTTGATCTTGGCGCGAAGCCACGCGCTAACTTCGCGCTCGAGCTTCGCTTGATTATCCCGCGCCTCCAAATCCTCGATGGTTTCTCCATCAGTGTTTAAAGGAATGAAGTGACAGGGAACTGCCTCAGTCCGGTGTTGGGGGTCAACAAAATCGAGCAGGTGGCACTCGCTGCATGGATGAGCGCGATAGGGATAACCGTAGTTAATGCAGGTCAAAGAATCCTGGAAGGCGGATTTCTCCTGCCACGGCGTGCGAACTGATCGTCCGTAACCACCCTTCTCGATGAAGTCCAACTCATCTTTGAGGAGTTCGAGAATATCGCGCTCGTCCTTTGCCATGGTCGTAAACCTCCTTTTCTCCTGATCCTGAATAACAACTGGGTAGTTCTCAATTCGCACGACGGCCAAGCGCAAGAGATATGCCACTTCGGCTGGCAGGCATTTGCGTGAAAATCCAGCAGTTGCAGTCGCAAGTGTGAGGAAGCTTTCGCACCCGCATGAGTAAAACTCCCCATCCACCTGTGAACCTGTTGCTACTTCCTCGATTTTCCGCTGGGTACAACTCTTGCCCTGTAAATCGTCATGATGAAGATGCTCACCAAAGAAGAGTCTCGCCGGCTGTTTGAGACCGCTCGGGTAGCGCGCCTCGGTTGCCTCGTGAGTGGTGAACCGTATGTGATTCCCATCAGTTGTCACCTGGAAGGGGAATACTTGTACAGCCACTCGCTGCCGGGAATGAAGATCAAGGCTTTGCGTGAGTATCCCCGGGCCTGTGTTCAGGTTGATGAAATCGAGAGTGATCTGCGCTGGCGTAGTGCGATTGCTTTCGGCAAGTTTGAGGAGATCATCAAATCCAACCAGCGTGCCGAAGTGCTCACCAAACTTCTACGCAAGTTTCCGCTGCTGACACCTGTTGAATCCGCGATTGCAGTCGACGGCGCTCCGCCAGAGGTGATTGTGTTTCGGATTAGCATCGAACGCCTGACAGGAGTTTCCGAAGGGTGAGCCATCAGCTACACTTCGCTCAAATGCCTGACACGCAAACAAGTCTGCCAAACAGCGTGAACATACCTCGCGTGGGCGACGTCGTCTTGCGCGACGGTTCGACGGTTCACATTCGCGTGATGCGTCCTGAGGACGAGGCCGGACTCTGCGAGTTGTTGAACTCGCTTTCGGAAGAATCGCGCTGGCTGCGATTTTACTGCCAGCAGAACAGGGC
>DASUPR010000250.1:0-4841 GCA_036281015.1 Pyrinomonadaceae bacterium | reverse complement strand
TGTTGATGACCGCGAGGTTTATCAGCAGTCCGAGCAGGCCGCGCGAAATGAGCGGCGCGGCTTGTGGCAAGCACAGGATCCGATCGCGCCGTGGGAGTTTGTCAAAGCGCAGGCACTTCGAAAGAATCCTGCGGCGAGCTTGAACACGATTCTTCCGGCCGCGAGTGCCAAGCCAAATCGGCCGACTCCCGAACTGACGAGTTTGACGTTGATGGCTGCACGAATGGCGCCGCCGTCGGCGTCATCTTCGGCGTCTGCCGCAAGCGATGCGGACACGGCGTGGGCGGCGAGCAGTGGTCCAAAGAATTGGCAGCCGTACAAGCCGGCTGGTGAAAGCTTCTCAGCACTCCTGCCGGACGACGGGCAGAAGAAAACGATACAGATTCCGTTCGGCGATCAGATGGTTGACGTCAACGTCTACGCCTCGCGTGACGGTTGGGCCATCTATGCGCTGATGTGGATCAAGGGGCCATCGGCTGGAGAAACAGATCGAGTCGCGATCAACTCGACAATCAAGGGATTTCTCAGCGGGGTTAGCCAGGGCTACGAGCGAGGCAGTGGCAGCCAGTTCTCGTGTGAAATGCAGGGCGAGCGACGGTTCTCCTCCGGCGGCTTCAGTGCGATCGAATACGATCTCCCGACCTGCACCATTCCCGCCAAAGTGCGCGCCTACTCTCGCGTCGTCGGCAGCGACCGTCAGATGTACGTGGGCGCCGTTTTTTACAGTCAGGAAGAAGACGCAAACGTCTCGCGCTTCATGAAGTCCTTCACTGTCACGACTGCGACCCCGAAGCCGAAAGCCCCGAAGCGCTAAGGCAGCTTCACGTAGGGCATGCCGCGGAGAATGATGCGCTGGCGGCGGGCGACGCGGCGTGGGTTGACTTGGGGATTGAAGACTGTGCGGGGGTTCGGGATCATGGCGGAGAGGTAGGCCGCTTCGCTGGCGCTAAGGGCTGAGGCTGGTTTGCGGAAGTACTTTTGTGCAGCGGCTTCGGCGCCGTAAACACCGTCGCCCCACTCGATTACGTTCAAATAGATTTCGAGAATGCGGCGTTTGGTCAGCAGACGCTCGAGCATGATCGTCACTACCGCTTCCTGGCCTTTGCGGATGAACGATCGCTGCGACGAGAGATAAAGGTTTTTCGCCAGTTGCTGTGAGATTGTCGAACCGCCGCGTTTGAATTCCGGCAGGTTCGGAAGCCAGTCGTCGTCTTCGCCTTCGCGTTTTGCTTCCCGCGCGGCTTCGCGCTGTGCCTGCTCGTATGCTTTCTGAATCGCTTCGTAATCGAAACCGCCATGAGTGGTGAAGTTTGTGTCTTCGCCCGCGAGCACCGCTCGTTGCAGGTTTGCTGAGATCTTTTCCAGAGGCACCCAGACCTGTTCGCGCCGCGGTCGCTGGCCTTTCGCTCGTGATTCGTTGGCGCGCGTGTCGATCAGCGACGTTGACGAAGGATTGTGGGCGCGCAACCAGTAGACGCGGACGAAGAGTATGGCCTCGAAGAGGATTAGGCCCACGATGAGGCCCAACACGCCCAGGAATAGCCAGCGAAAGATTCTGCGTATCATGGTTTAGGCGAGGCGCCGCGCCGCGCTTTGCAGTTCGAAGACGTCTTTGACTGCCCGGATCGTGTTGCAGTGAATTTCGATCGTGTCGTTGATGTCTTTGCCGTAACCGCCCGACATAACGGTGACGACCGGCACTTCGCATTCGTAGCACTCGCGCAAGACGCATTCATCACGCTGCCGCAAGCCTTCAATTGTTAGTCCTAAACGGCCCAGCTTGTCACCCTCATAAGGATCGGCGCCGGCGAGATAGAAAACGATCTGCGGTTCTGAAGCGAACACGGCAGGGAAGTGACTGACCAAACAATCGAGATATTCGTGATCCGTTGTGCCGTCGGGCAGTTCGACGTCGAGACTCGATCGCGCCTTGAAGAGGGGGTAGTTGTTAGCTCCGTGAATCGAAAAGGTGAAAGTGTCTTCGTCGCCGGCAAAGATGGTGGCGGTGCCGTTGCCCTGGTGAACGTCGCAATCGACGATCGCCGCGCGGCTGATCAGCCCCTCGTTGCGCAAGACACGAATCGCCACGGCGACGTCGTTGAAAACACAGAATCCCTCGCCGCGATCGGCAAACGAATGGTGCGTGCCGCCGGCGAGATTCGAAGCATAACCTTCGTCGAGCGCCGCATGCGCCGCCGCGATCGTTCCGCCGGTCGCGTAAAACGAACGCCGCACGAGCGATTCAGACCATGGCAAACCCAGCCGGCGCAGTTCCTTTGCCGTCAACGTGCCGTCACAAAGACGAGAAACGTAATCTTCTGTATGAACGAGGCGGACCTGTTCGACTGTAGCGGGCGGTGGCTCAAGCAGTTCAGACTTGTGCAGAGTGCCTTCGGCCAGGAGCCGGTCGCGCACAAACTCGAACTTGCGAATGGGAAAGATGTGACCGTTGCCGATGTCGGCGTAGTAACGAGGTGTGTAGAAAACTTGCATGCGCTGCGAACGAGATATTAGCGCAAAGCAACTATCCGTGTCGTCCGTCTTTATTTGTGGCTTATTTTCGACGTGTTTTGCGCGACAGGCCGCGGTAGTTAACGGTGCCGGGGAGTTTTCGCGGAAGGTCGAGATCGTCGTCGACGATGTCTTCGAGGTGAACACTTGCGGCGCGCGCGTACGCGAGCAGCGTCATCAGGCTCGGTTCGCGTTTGCCTTGCTCGTATTCTGAGATGCGGCCATAGTGCATGGTTTCTTCGAGTCCCATGCGCAGCAGCATCTGTGTTTGCGACAAATTCAGCCCTTTACGAATCTGGAGCAGCTTGTCTGCGAGCCGCAACGGCTTCGGACGCGGGTTACCCATTAGCGGCGGCCTCCTTGTGAGAGGAGACTCAGCGGCTGAAGGGTGTTCTTCCGCGCTTCGATTTCCGCGCTTGCGCGGGGACGGGTCTTGGCCCATACGGTCCTGCTGCCTGACTGGACCTGACAAACGACTCTCTTGCATCTATGCGCAGTTGGGAGTAATATGCCTTCGCTGTTGTTTTTCGCCGTGAGTATGAACCTTTCATGCTCAACGGCGATGCTCATCACTCGTTAGTGGGTTGAGCCGCGCACATGGCCGTTGCTTAATTGTCAAAGACGGACCATCGTAAAACGACAGACCCCCTGCCGTAAACAGAAAAATACATTTCGGTTGGCCCTGTGAAGGGGGCCAGGAGTCCGCGGGAAGCGGAAAGGCCCAGATCCGCTCCGCGGACTCAGGTGTTTTGCCACACTCTTTGAGAAATCTCACTGACTTCAGTAATCTGAACCAACCGCAGTATCAGAAACCCACCAACCTCTGTGGTGGGTTTCCCGATACCGCACCTAAAGGAGCAGGGCATGAAAGTCATTGAATGGCTGGCGAAGCAGTTTGATCATGAAACCAAAACCACGCGCAGACATCTGGAGCGTTTGCCGGAGGACAAGCTCGACTGGCAGCCTCATGAGAAGTCGTACACCGCGGGCGCACTGGCGTCGCACCTCGTAGAGTGCGTGAACTGGACCACCGACATCTTCACGAAGAACGAAGTGAACTTCGATCCCGCGACCTACAAACCGTACCTCGCAGCCTCAACCACCGAGCTGCTCGAGGCTTTCGACAAAGCTGTGGCTGACGGCAAACGCGTGCTGGAAGGTGTTGACGACGAGGCCGCGATGCAATTGTGGAGTCTGAAGTTTGGCGGCAAGACTTTGTTCGAACGCCCCCGGATGGACGTCTTCCGCGACTTCACCTTGAGCCATCTGATCCACCATCGAGGACAGTATTCAGTTTATCTCCGTCTACTGAACGTGCCGGTGCCCAGCTCCTACGGCCCAACCGCTGACGAGCAGGGTTGACCTACAACGAATACGCTTCGTTTTCTTCGTCCAACAATGGCGGGCTTTCGGTTCGGACAACACGGCGGAGAAGGAGCGGATCGTCGAACATGCGCGCCAGGCCGCGAACGGTCGCGTAGCGTGGTTCGTCGGCGACTCTCACCGCCAGTTTTGTTTGTTCGGCCATGTACTCGGCCATGCCTTCAAACAACGCCCCGCCGCCTGTGAGAATGATGCCTCGGTCGTAAATATCGCCGGCGACTTCAGGCGACAGTTCGGCAAGTGTCGTAGAGACACCGTCAACAATCTTCGCCACCACATATTGCGCGACCGGATAAATTTCTCCCGCCGTAATATTGATTGCACCGGGACTACCTGTAACCACGTCGCGTCCTCGGACCGTGATTTCGCGCGCCAGATCGTCAGGCAAGGTTGCTGAAGCGAGCTCGATCTTGAGCCGTTCGGCTGATGGTGGACCAATAGCCAACCCGCGATGGCGTCGCACGTGGTTGATGATGGCGGTGTTTATGTCCGCGCTGCCGATGCGTTCCGCACGCGAGTGGATGATCGCTCCGTTACCAACAACCGTTACGTTTGTCGTGCCACTGCCGATTTCCACCATCGCGGACGCACGTACGTCGTCCAGCTTTACCCCCGCGCCGAAAGCTGCGGCGAGTCCTTCGTCCATCATCATGACGCGGCCGATGCGCGCGTGCTCAGCCGCCGTCAACAACGCGCGGCGTTCGACATGAGTCACACCCGGGTACACGCTCATCAGTGCACGGCGGCTGAAGAACGATGATCCGCTGCGCGCCTCGCGCACGAAGTGAGCCAACATCTTGCGCGTTCGCTCGAAATCAGCCACGACGCCGTTGAGCAACGGCGCAACAACCGTGATGTCGCGCGCCTCACGCCCATACATCGCGCGGGCTTCGAGACCAACCGCAACCACTTCGCCGGTAATGTTGTTGACCGCCACCAGCGAGGGT
>DASUPR010000249.1:0-3276 GCA_036281015.1 Pyrinomonadaceae bacterium | reverse complement strand
GCCCGCGCCGGTGGTGCCCGCGATGAGCAGGTGCGGCATCTTCGCGAGATCGGCGACGTAGTTCAGACCGTCGATCGTCTTGCCGAGCGCGATCGTCAGCTTGGAACCGGACTCCTGAAACGCGCGCGACTCGATCACTTCACGCAAAAAGATCGTTTCGCGGCGCGGGTTTGGCACTTCGATGCCGACGTGCGGCTTGCCCGGCATGCGATCGATGCGAATCGACTCCGCTTTCAGCGCGAGACACAGATCGTCGACGAGCGATACGACGCGCGAATACTTCACGCCCGGATCGGGTTTGAACTCGTAGGTCGTGACGACCGGTCCGGGGCAGATGTGTTTGATCTGTCCGGTAACGTTGAACTCTTTGCACTTCTCGGCGAGACGTGTCGCGAGACTTAGCAGTTCGGCGTCGGCTTGTTCGCTGTGCGGTGGCGCTTCGTTGAGGAACTGAAGCGTTGGCAGCGCGTAGTCGTTGTAATCGACTTTTCGCGTGGCGTCGAAGGGCAGTTTGCTGGGTGTTTCTTCGGTTTTGACGCGCAGGACAGACGCGCCTTTGACCATCTCTTCGAGCTCTTCGTCCTCGTCCGTGTCGCCGCTGGTAACGATTGCGCGTTTGCTCGCGCGGCCTGTGACGATCGGCACTGGAACCGGAGCGGCACCGGCGGCAGCTGTCGCGGCTAGTGATGCTTGTGGTTCGCTGGTCTTTGCGGTCTCCGCGCGGAGCACTTGCACCGGTTCAGGCGCGGGCGGCTCTTTCATGAAGTCCGCAACACGCTCCGCGGGCGTGAGATTCAGTGTTTGCTTCAGTGTGCTGCGAGCGGCTTCCTTTTCGGCTTTGATCGCTGCTTTTGTTTCGCGTCGCTTCTCGGCGAGGTCGCGGCGCTCTTGCCGCCATGCTGCGAAACGCTCGGGAATCTTTCCGACGAAGGCAAAGCGCGAGCTGATCGCGTTGACGATGATTTCGTAGAGACGAACAAACGAGAAGTTGGTAGCGAGCAGCAGTCCGGTCGCGGCGATGGCGACGAGCAGTACTGTTGCGCCGACGTTGCTTAGGCCGCTGGCAATACCCTGTGATACGACGGCGCCGAGAAGACCGCCGGGTTGAACGCTCGCGTCGAAGAGCGGTCGCATGTGCGAGATCGAGAGCAGTGATGAAGCCGCGATGACCAGCACGAGCAAGCCGACGATGCGCGTCCACGCGTGATGCGTCGCGTTGCGGCGAAGGCGGCGCCAGGCAGCAGCGAAAAGCAACAGCGGCAGGAGAAACGAAGCCAAACCGATGAACTGAAACGCTGTGGCGGCGACGTTTGCGCCGATCGAGCCGGCCCAGTTTTGCGTCTCACCTTGTCCGGCGGAGTTCCACGAAGGATCGTTGGGATAGAAGGCAGCCGACACGAGGCAGAGGGCCAGCAACGATCCGACCGCGAGCAGTAGGATCGCCAGAATCTCATTTCGCCGGCCCGCGCGTGGAACGATCACGCGCGGCTGCTGTTCTATGTGTGTTGTTGACATGAAAACTCCAACGTATGAACGATCCACCAACTGCGCTGGTGGGATTCCAACTACGCAGCCTTGCGGGCGAGCAGGTAGGCTTTGATGAAGTCGTCGATGTCTCCACCAAGCACTGCGTCCACGTTACCGCGTTCCAGTTTGGTGCGCGTGTCCTTCACTAACTGATACGGCGCCAGCACGTAGCTTCTGATTTGCGATCCGAATGAGATGTCGGCTTTGTTTGCTTCGAGTTCCGCAGTTTCCGCACGCCGCTTTTCGAGCTCGAGTTCATAGAGACGCGAGCGCAGCACCTGCATTGCGACGGCGCGGTTCTGATGTTGCGAACGTTGATTTTGACAGGAAACGACGATGCCGGTCGGAAGGTGCGTGATGCGCACCGCTGAATCGGTGGTGTTGATGTGTTGCCCGCCGGCACCGGTCGCACGATACGTGTCGACGCGCAGGTCCTTGTCCTGAATGTCGACTTCGATGTCTTCGTCGATCTCCGGATAGACAAACAGGGAAGCGAACGACGTGTGCCGCCGCGCGGCCTGGTCGAAAGGAGAGATCCGCACCAACCGGTGAACGCCGGCTTCAGCCGCGAGCAACCCGTAGGCATACTCGCCTTCAACTCTGAACGTCACGCTTTTCAGACCAGCTTCCTCGCCTGGTTGATACTCGAGAACTTCAGCTTTGAATCCTCGCTGTTCAGCCCACTTGAGATACATACGCAGGAGCATCTCGGCCCAATCCTGCGATTCGGTCCCACCCGCGCCCGGGTGAATGGTGCAAATAGCATTGCGGCGATCGTTATCGCCGGCGAGCAGCATTTCCGTCTCGGCCTGGCTCAACTCGCGTTCGAGCCGCGCGAGCAGTGATTGCAACTCTTTCAACGAACTCTCGTCTTCTTCAGCAAACTCAAAGAGCACTTCAGCGTCGGCGATCTGCGAGTCGAATTGTTCCTGGCGCTCGATCTTCTTTTCCAATCGACTGCGATCCTGTAACAGCTTTTGCGCGGCTTCCTGGTCGTTCCAGAAATCAGGCGCTGAGGCCTGCGCTTCGATCCGGCTTAGTTCTTCACGTCCTGCCGGAACATCAAAGAAACCTCCCGAGCTGGTCTACGCGCGCGTGGAGGTTATCGTATGAAGCTCTTAATTCCTGCGTTGTTAAGATGTCACTCATCAGGTCTGTCTAAAACTCCTTCTACTACTCAACAAGATTCCTGCGAAAGCCAGGACCGTGATCACCATGCACGCGTAAACAAAAACGTCGCCATACTTCGTGTAGAACGTTCTCACAACAGGTGACCGGTAAACTTCCCAAACACGAACATCAGTCACGAATGGTGCGGTCAGGTCGTGAACTCGTCCCGTGTACTCGATCCTGCCGGTTATGCCGGTGTTTGTGACTCTAAGCACCGGCCGGCCGTTCTCAACTGCGCGAAAGACCGCATTCGCGAGATGCTGTCGCATCACCGCAGTCGGACCAAGATAACCATCGTTCGAGATATTGATCAGCACGTCAGCTCCCTCACTCGTCAGTCTTCGCGCGATCCACGGATACGCCGACTCGATACAAATGAACGTTCCCACGCGATGTTGTCCGAAGGGCATCAACGTGTACTTGTCGCCCGGAGTGAAGTCGCCCACGATCCCGGTTATCAAAGACGCTCCCGGTAACCATTGAGGGAGCGGGACATATTCGCCAAACGGCATCAGGCGAATCTTATCATATTGCGCGATCAGGCGGCCTTCTTGATTTATCAGCAGGGCCGAATTGTAG
>DASUPR010000248.1:0-12285 GCA_036281015.1 Pyrinomonadaceae bacterium | reverse complement strand
GAAGGGACAGTTTCCGTGCCTGTAAGTCGACAGAGAAAAATAAATAGAGCCAGGAAAAGACCGCGGGTTGCTTCTGCTTCCGCGCCGGAAATTTCAACGCGCAGTCGTAAATCTCTTAATGCCAGGGTGCTGGTGATCGTTGCGATCGTGGCTGTGGCTGCGGCGGTGATTGCGTACGTGGTGGCGAACCGTCGGAGCCAGGCGGGGAATGAAATCACCACCGCTTCGGGAATGAAGTACAGCGATCTTAAGGTCGGCGACGGCGCCACGCCGCGGCTGGGCCAGGGAGTCCAGGTTCATTACATCGGCTGGCTCGAGAATGGCAAAGAGTTTAACAACTCGTACAAGCTCGGCCGGCCCGCCGAGTTCCAACTCGGACCCGGTCTCATCGCCGGCTGGAACGAAGCGCTCCAAACAATGAAAGTGGGCGGCAAACGCCGGATCATCCTGCCACC
The DNA here is from genome assembly GCA_036281015.1 of Pyrinomonadaceae bacterium. Classification (GTDB taxonomy): domain Bacteria; phylum Acidobacteriota; class Blastocatellia; order Pyrinomonadales; family Pyrinomonadaceae; genus PSRF01. The sequence continues at coordinate 11,830 of DASUPR010000248.1, read as the reverse complement.
GGCGCTAGGTTACGGGCCGGCCGGCAAGCCACCGGATATTCCACCAAACTCCACCTTAACTTTCGAAATCGAGCTGTTGGCCGTTAGATAAAACACGAGACATCGTCGCCCCCGGTGTAGTAGATTAACGGTCTCTCTCCTTCTTGCCCCCTCTCAGAAATAAACGCTTGAGGAGGCGGTGAAATGACTAACATCATTCGAAAAGGGACCTACACAGTTTCCGTGTGCCTGCTCGTGTTGCTCGTGGCAACCGGGGCTTTCGCACAAGGCAAAGGTAAAGGCGGTGGCGGCGGTCGTGGTGGTAATAGTGGCAATTCCGGTGGTCCACCTCCGGGAAAAGGCTCCGAACGCGGCTCAAGCAACGCTTCTGACAAATCGAACGGCCGCTCGGATGCGGGCCAGGAACGCGCACGACGCGCCAGCTCGAACCTGCGCCGTGCGGATGACGACCTTCGCAATCACCCCGGATTGCCGAAAGCGCTGCACACGAATGCCAACGACCTTCGCGCAGGTTACCAATCTGCTTTAAACGTGAATCCGGATCTGACGTTTGGCAACTACGTCGCAGCGACGAGACTGGGCCAGAACCTCGGTTCGCGACATCCAAACATCACGCGCGATGCGATTCTTGGTGGTTTGGCTTCCGGCAGAAGTATGGGGCGGACGCTTCAGGATCTCGGTTTGAGTGAACGTGAGTCGAACGAAGCGCGCCGGCGCGTCGACGACGAGATCAAGAAGGCCAAGAAGAAGTAGAACTACTCCAACATTCTCGCGGCAATCTCTTTCAAGAGCTTTGCGCAAACAGTGCCGGTGATGTGCAGTGGATCCATGCGTGGGTTGAACTCCACGATATCGGCGCCGACCACTTTGCCTTTCATTCGTTGAATCAGATCGATCGCCTGGCGAGTCGAGAGCCCGCCGGGTTCGCGGTGCGATACTCCCGGCGCAAACGCCGGATCGAGCGCGTCGATGTCGAATGAAATGTATACCGGCGAATCAAACTCGAGTTGCAAACGATCGCTCAACTGGTGCATCTCGATCGACTCAACGCCAAACTTCCGCACCTGTTCGCGCTGGTGCTGAGTGAAAGTGCGGATGCCAACCTGGACCAGGCGCTTCACCAGTTTCTGTTCCATGATCCGCGCAAACGGACTGGCGTGTGAGTTTCGATTGCCCTGGTAGTTGTCGTAGAGATCGGGATGCGCGTCGAAGTGCAGGACGCTGAGGTTCTTGTACTTCCGCGCGAACGCTCTCACGATCGGATGCGTGATCGAGTGATCGCCGCCGAGCGAGATCGGCGCCATGCCGTCTGCGATCAACGTGTGGACTGAGTTCTCGATCAGGTTGAACATGTCGCTGCCGGGCACCGGCTCGATGTCACCCGCGTCGAAGAAGACGTTGTCGCCGGACAGATCGGTTCCGTTTTCACTTGTCAGGTTCCACGCGTCGGAACGCAGCGCCGCGCGTATCTGCGGCGGCGCGTCCGCGGCTCCTTTGGTGAACGACGAGTTCTCGTCGTAACGAATACCGATGATGGCGAGTTTTGCGCGTTGTTCAGTGTTGTTGGGAGTAGTGTCTGGCATGGGCAGCCAAGTCTACCACACGAACAACAGCGACACGTGCAGCGCCCTCGTCAGGAACCGGCCTTTGCGCCGGAACCGGACTGAAACAGGCTAACCAGTTTGAGCAGCGCAGGCAGTCCCGCCGCCAAACCGCTGAGGAATGGCAACGCGGAGTTGTACAACTCGCGCTGAGTCAAAAGCAGAAACGCACCAACACTCAGCAATCCAATCGTGAGCGGCACCTTCAGCACTTCCCAGTTGCTGCTACTCTTCGCATCCAGTTCACATTTTGCGATCGCGTCGTCGTTGCCCCTGCTGAGTATGAAGAGTCTGAAACTCTCGTTCATGATCCTGAGCGAGGGATCGCGAACGATGAGCCCTTTCCTCAAGAGCTCGTCCACGTCCGGATCTTTGGGACTGAGCAGCCCGTGTTGCGCCAAACGTGTGAGTGTCAATTTCTCTTCACCCGAGCAAGCATTCCAGATCGACGTGTAATAAGGTCTGGCGTTGATCATGATCTGCTTGTAGAGATCGGCCGCACTGACCTTCGCCAGTTGCGACTGGTTCGCAACCGCTCGTCCGATGTTTTGCAGGTATGCACGCATCCAACACTCGGTTGCGATCAATTTGAACGACGCCTCGATCCGCTCTCTCGCTTTCTCGTCCAAATCGGGCGTGGCCAAAAGCCGTTCTTTGCTACCGCCCAAGGCATCTGAAAACGACTTAGCGTCACCCACATCTCCAGGCTCCACTCTCAAAAAGTGACTAACCTCGTCAATCCAACGCTCCGAGAGCACCGGAACCGGCAGCGTCGTCGCGGGGTCGTTGCCATTGCCGTTGGTATGGCCATTTATGCCGTTCGGCAACAATAACCGCTCCTGATCGATAGTGGACAGCGCGATCGTTCTCCGGTTGTTTTCGCGAAGCGCTTTGAGTAGACCCAGCTTGTTTTCGTCACGTTGGCTTTCGTCGATGGCGTGATCGAAATTATCAAGCACAACCGGAACATCCGGCTGGAGGAGTTCAACCTGCTTCAGCCAGCTCTCTTGCTGCGCGACGTCCCTGAAATCAATTCGGTTTCCACCGTTTTCTCCGATTCGCTTCAGTAACTGCCTCTTTCCGATGAAAGATTGACCGAGCACCAGCAACAAGTTTGGAGATACTGCCTTGCCCCATAGTTCGGTCAATTCGTCACTCGCCTTTTGTTCGCGAGCAAATAGAAACAGTTGCCGAATCATGTAGTACACAAGCATCGACGCTGCCAGGAACACGAGCGGCAACATCAACCACCAACTCAGCCCGCTGAGGCGTGGCAGATGCGACTCGATGCGCCGCTCTGTTTTGCCTGGTCCATTAGGCTGCGGCTCCCGCGCATGAAGCACCAGAGACGTTCCCGTGAAGTCGTCCCAACGCCTGGAATTGTCGTCTGCCATGTCGGTCAACGCATGACGCGAGACGCTGCTGTTATCGAACAACGGAACGAATCCTTTGAAAAACGCCAGCAAGCGACTCGGCGGGGCATTCGTGTATGTTTCAAGCGCATCCTGCTGCCGCTGTTTTGTCTCGAAGAAGAACGAGTAGTAAAGGTCGCGCTCTTCCTTAGTCCGTCTCTTGACCAGCGCATCTACCTTTTCCTGAGCCGTGTTTCGGTAGACGTAGATGGACTGAGTACGAATACGAGCCTCGCGATCATCGAAAAGTTTGGCGAGATTCAGTTGCCCATGCTTGATGAACAGCTTCATCTCCTGAACGTAGGCGATCTTGAAGCACGCATACGCAGGCAGGATGCTCGCGAGGCAGAACAAGAGTGTGACGTTCACGACATACGCCGTGCGGTAATCAAACCATCTGGGTTTTTCCTGTTCGTCAGCGGGCTGTGCGCGTTTGAACCGCCAGAAAGTGAGAGCAACGGCTCCGAGACCAATCAGCGTAGGTAAACCAAGCTTCCACAATCCGCGCAGCTCGGAAACCGCAAAACAGGAGAGCAGGAACAGGACGCTGTTGACGGCGATCGCTCCGACGTAAAACGATCTCTTATGTTCGTCAGGCCAGAGCCAGGTCGTTCGGTCATCGCTCTTGTAATTGATCAAGTAGATCCCCAACAGCAGCAGACACAACACGATCACGTAAGAGAGGAACAGGAGCAGGCACAGCGTCAGGATCTCGAAAAACGTGGTGCGCAGCGAATCCTTTTCGCTGAACGCGACGATGGTCCAGGAGAAGTTTCCCATCGGTTCGACGTAGATACTGTGTCCTTTGCCGAAATACGACGAGGTCAACGACTTGCTCCACCTGCCGAGAACGGCTGCCTTCAGCGCCTGGTTGTTGTCGCATTCTTCAAAGAGGTTCTCGCCGAGATGTAGTTTCTCGGCTGAATGGAAGAGGACCTTGCCGTTGTCGTCGATGACAGCGTAACCAAAGCCTTCCGGAATGACCGGCTGCATCAACGAGATAAACCTGATATCAATGGCCGACACCCACAAGGATTTCGGCACTGTACCGTTCGCAGGTTTGGAGGCGCCGCCAGTCTTGGTGCGTTTGACGGCGTTGGCTTCGGCTTCCGCTCTAGCTATATTCGTCAAACGCTCCATGGCCTTTGCGCGTTTGGAGACGATGACGGTGTTCACGCCTGTGGTCTTGGCAGTAACCGGTTCGATCCAGAACTCGTGAGTTTTTCCGTTGTCGTCTTTGAGGGTGTATTGCCGCTCATGCTTGAGTTGCTTGAAATACGGCCGAGTTGAGACGTCGACGCGGTTTGTGACACTGGACCGGACAGTCCACTTCATTTGTTGCGATCCCTTTTCGTTGACCCAGAACGCGGTCTGTAGAAAAGGATAGGGAGACTTCGAATTGATCTCTCCCGTGTTCAGGATGGAGCTGCGCAACGTGAGCTTGTCGAGATTGCGGTCACTAGCTTTGTCCGCAGCTTCGATCGTTTCCGCGTCCAACGTGCAGTTCAAGTAATCGATCTGGCGCAGCGCATCTTTCAGTTCGCTAAAGAAGTTCGCCTTCAACGAGCCGGCGAACTGCTTGAGATTGCCGTCGACCTGGTTCAACGTCGCATTGTAGCCATAAGTAAACAGCGCGATGATCGTGAGCAGCGCGACGATCATGAAGGCGGAGACGCCCAACATGTAACCGTCTACTGCGCGAAAGCGATCCTTTGGACCAATAAAAACCAGCTTCAAAAATGCCCAACTCACCGCCAGGAGCGCCGTGATAAAGCCAAACGCGATCAGCACGTTGTAGGAGATGGCGAGTCTTTGCTGCTGAAAGTGCAGGTTTTCAACAAGCCCGCACGCAAGCCAGCGAACGGACTCCTGATTCTTCGCGCCGGCCTTCAACAGTGGGAGCTGAACCGGCTGGACGAAGAGTTTGTAATCGGCTGGTCCAAGTCTCACGTCCGATATGTTGGCTGATTGGCCCAGGAGTTTGAGATCGACCTTCGCGCCCGTGGCAGACGTGAGGCTACTCAAAGACACCATGCGCAACTTCTGCGAGCTCTCCTGGAAGAGTATCGTCATTTGCTCGTCGAGTCCGGCTATCAACACCGCATCGAAGCCGTCGTGGTAAAGCGATCCACGGTTCTCCTGCATCTCTCGCTTGTTGACGAATGGACCGATGAGCTGAACGAGGTTGACCCTGGCTTTGAAATTCAGGAACTCGACGGGGATCGGCTTTGCAGGTGTCGTCGCTTCCGAGGCCGGCTTCGTTTTCGAATCCCGATTGGAAGCGGCCGGACCCTTGGAAACGGGAGGGTATTGCACCGTGTAGTCGAAATAGAGCCAACTTTGGTTCGACTCTTCCTTCACTTCAATCCGCGGCGCGGAAGGTAGCGATCCATCTTCCGGCTTGGACACGATCGACAGGTTTGTCGCCTCCAGGGCGGGACCTGGACCTTCATTTCGCAGCGGACTGAGTTGTTTCTCTTGAAACTCGTTGTGCCCGTTTTGTACCAGGTCCTTCGCCGTGAGTGGCGTTTCGAGTTTGTCGGAACGTCGTTGCGCGGAGTCCTGGATGTACTTTTCGACGGCGTTTTTAAAGACGTTGCCCTGACTGTCCGCGCTCTCCTGAATGTGATTGCTGAGCGTGGCGAGTGTGCGCAAGTTTCTGCCGTTGAAGTACTTGGTCTGGTTCGAGACGAAGAAATAGTAGTAGACAAAAAACGGAACGATGATGAGGACCATACTGAACGCAATAACACGCAATTGCATGAGGTTTGAGGGCATCTTCATGGCGGGGGCCTCCTTGGTAACTCTCCTTGATAACTTATGACTCAGCGAAACGGTTTTGTTTCGGCTGCAAGCCGTCAGTTCGAAAAATAACCGGGAATCTCAGGGTGCCGATGCGGTTGAGACCGCATGGGTACGAGGACATGCGAAGTGTCTGTGCCTGATCGAAGTATGAGAAATCAGGCCCTGGGAATCTCTATCTGGCGCCGATTATCGTCCTTTCGGCCCAATAGTCAAGATTTTTGTCTGTAAAGATTTTGTGAAGTGGGAAAGCTGGTGCACCCGGCAGGGCTCGAACCTGCGACCTTCTGATTCGAAGTCAGACGCTCTATCCAACTGAGCTACGAGTGCACGCGGGGAATGGTAAATGGTTCAGGCGAATTGGTAAAGGCGAACCTCAACCTTTCCCCTGAAATGTTTTGCGCACGAAGCGGACCAGTTCCGTGACCTCTTCCGGCCGGAGTTTGTCTTTGAACGCCGGCATCTCTTCGTGGCCGTTGGTGATGAAATCCGTGATCTCTGCGTCCGTGTGCTTGATCGCATGCTCGGCGTGCAGCGAAGGGACTTTGATCTGCTTGTTGTCGACCTTGGCCAATCCGCCTTGTCCTTCTGGACCATGACATCCTTCGCAGTTCTTGGCGTAGTTGGCGCGAGCGTTTGCAAGCTCATCGACCGAGGGGCTCGGCGATGGCGCGGCCGGAGACGCAGCGGTACGCGGCGTTGCGGTGTTGGTTGGTGTCGCAGTTTCTGTGCAGGCGATTCCGACTAAGGCAAAAGCGACGCAGCTAAGAGCGAGCAGAATGAGTTTCATCAGCCAGTTTCTCCGTTTGAATGTTGTCGTTTGGGGGCGAGTGAGTATACAAGTTCGAAACTGCAAAGCACAAAACCTTATCGTTTTAGTTGCACGACCCAGTCGGCGATCTCGCGCATTTGCTGGTCCGTTAGTTTGTCTGAGAAGGACCGCATGGGTGGTTGCAGGCCATAGGCAGTTGGGTCTTTCAACAGGCGGACGATGTCTTCAGCGGTGCGGCGCGGTTTGGCGGCGACGTCGAGCAAAGGCGGGAATCGCAGTGTGCCTTGTTGCGCGCCCTCGCCGCGTGGGCCATGACAGTTTACGCAAAACTTCGTGTACATCACGGGTGGACCACCGGTTGCGGTCTGCGATTCGCGCTGTGCGGATTGTAGTAATTGTGGATTGAACGGCTCGTTGCGCCACTTGTTTTCTTCTGTTGCCTGGCGCCCGAGTTGTTCGCGTGTGTGCGCGTCACTTATGTAGGCGGCTATCGTCATCGTCAAAATGGTAAGGCTGAGCACGGCTAAAATCGTGGCGCCTAGCAGTCGTTGCGCCTTTAGGCGGGGTAATAAAAGCAGGATGGCCAAACCGATTGTTGGGATAATTACTCCAACGATCGATCCCAAACCTCCTGGCACGTACTTCAACAACTGATACAACCACAAAAACTGCGCGCCCGGCCGTGGCAGATAATCCGCGGTCATCGCTTCAACCGGTGGCCCAAGCGGCGCCGGAAACTTCGCACACCAGATTGCCAACGCAATGAAAACCACGCCGCCCACGATCGCATTCTGCGTTAAGTTGGGCCAGCAAACATCACGACGAAAACGCCACACGATCACACCAACGATCGCAAACGGCACGATCAACACATGCACCGCAAAGAACCGCGACAACGTGATCGTCGAGATCTCGTTTCCACCCAACAACCAAAAGCGCGCATTGCGTCCAGCCAACGGCAAACCACTCACCAACCCTTCGGCAACACGCGTACTGAAGAACGCACGCGCGTCCCACGGTAACGAATAACCCGTTCCCGCAGCAGCCATCACCAACCCCAGCATCACCACTGCCGCAACCCAGGCAATCCTCCGCTCAACATAAGCCCGGTCAAAAAACAGCCGCACCACGTGCAGAAACACAAACAACGCAAGCCACTGCGATCCGTAGTGATGCAACGAACGCAACCACGAACCCGACGACACAACCTTCTCGATGTACGACACCGTCGTGTGCGCGTGATCGACAGAAGGAACGTAATAAAACGCGAGCAGTATCCCGGTGAGAAACTGGACCAGCAGCAACACCCCAACCACACCACCGGTCGTCCCTATCCAGGTACGCAATCCTTCAGATCTGTGGTCCGAAACAGGCGCGTTCATGCGTGCGTCTCTCCCTCACCCTGCACGCGATACTGCACCTGTAACTTCCCGTCTTGCACCCGCGTCGGCAACGCGTCCAAACCACGCGGCGAAGGCCCCGAAATGCGCGACCCGTCAGCCCCGAAGTAGCTCTCATGACACGGACACGCAAAGCGATTACTCGACTGCTCCCACGAAACTTCACAACCAGCATGCGGGCAGATCGTCGACAACACCTGATTGTTCTTCTGCGGCAAAACAAAAACGCTGTGCTCCTCGGTCGTCACTGCCCAACCCGAAACCTGTTCCGCCACAATCTTCTTCGCGAGCGGCTGTGGCCCGCTCAGCTCCGACACCGCCGCAACGTCGAGCCATTGTTCACTCGGCGCCGACAACCGCGGGCGCAGGAAACGAAAAGCCGCGCCTCCAATCGATGCGAAGACCCCGGCCAGCACTCCCAGCGGCAGCAAACCCAAAAACGACCGGCGTGAATTATTTATGTTTGTGTTCATCTGTTTAACCCGAGGCTCATAACCCATTTGACGCCCGGTGCGCAACTATTCTTCCCACGGTTGCAATCGGCTCCCGGAGTCGGCAGAATAACTTCCGCATCACGAAATCATTCCAGGTCAGGCAAGTCAAAATCTTTATTCAGGAACCAGAGGTAAATCAATGAGTAGCGATAAGGACCCAATCAATGCCCGCGGCTCCCTTCGTCTCGCACCCGCTTCCTCGGAACTCGAAATAGAGAAGGCCAAACTTCCCCGACAGTTTGTTAACTTCACTTTCTACAAAGCGCGCCCCGAATGGCGGCTCCTTTCCGACGCTGATAAACAGCGCTGCCGTGAGGAGTTCATCAAAATTGTCGATGAGTTTCGCTCGTCCTTGCTGATTCATTCGTATTCGACCGTCGGTCTGCGCACCAACGTCGATTTCATGATCTGGCGTATTGGTTACGAGCTCGAGCCGATTCAGGAGATGACCGCGCGTTTGAACAAGACCGAGATGGCGAAGTACATCGAAGCGACGCAATCGTTCCTCTCGATGACGAAGCGCTCGATGTACATCGACAAAGACAATCCTCAGCACGTCGAAGATCGCCTGCACATCGTTCCCGGCAAGTCGCAGTACCTGTTCGTCTACCCGTTTGTGAAAACGCGCGAGTGGTACTCGCGTCCCGCCGAGCAGCGGCAGGAGATGATGGACGAACACATCCGCATCGGTATGAAGTACCGCTCGGTGAAACTGCACACGACCTACTCGTTCGGTCTCGACGATCAGGAGTTTGTCGTCGCTTTTGAAACGGATTATCCGGCTGACTTCCTCGACTTGGTCCAGGAGTTAAGAGAAACCAAGGCCAGTTCCTACACGCTGCGCGATACGCCGATGTTTACCTGCCGTCAACGTGCGCTGGGTGAGTGTCTTGAGGCGCTCGGATAGTTCGTGTCTAGCAGCGGTCTGGCTTCTCCTCGCGGCCATAACTCTCCACGCGCAGACTAAACCTGCGCCTGAGTACCTCTGGTACGAAGCGGAAAACATGCGCGGCTTCTCGACCGGCAAGCTGGGGGAGCCGCTGCTCAATCCTTCCCAATTAAATCTTTCACGCGACAAAGCTCCGGGTTGGGGCAACAATGGACCAGGCGTTTCGGCTGAGTGGACGCAGGGCGGCGAGAGTGAGTGGAACTCCGCTGCGGCGAGTGCTGACGAAACGCGTGGTGAGATCTACCAGGATTTTGAAGTGCCACGCGCGGGGCAATATACGCTCTGGATCCGTTACGCCGATTGGGCCAACAAGGCTGAGAACTTCACCGTCAGGATCGCGCAGGGAGACGTGATCATGTCTCGAAGCGAGTTTGGCGCGAAAGACATCGTCGATCCGCATGATGAAGTAAGCATGTACTGGGGTTGGGCGTTTACGTGGGACAGCGCGCCGGTAACGTTGCGGAAAGGCCCGGCGCGGTTGTTGATTCAGATCGAAAAAGCTGCGGCAGCGCGAAGACACGTTGATTGTTTCCTGCTCACGAACGATGCTGGTTTTAGGCCAAGCGGCCGGGCGAAACCAGACTTTGCTGCCGCGCGCTACCTGCGCACGTGGGCCACAGATCGAAAACCGTTAGCTTCACTACTCAATCCAAATCAACATCCGCGTTTGTCCGCGTTACCTAAGATCGCTGGGCGCGACTTCGTCATGCCCTGGAACATCGCGAAAGAGTTCTGGCCGCTTTACGACAAGCCTGCTGCCGAGCGTCCGTTGTATCCGTTCAACGCCGAGCCGATCGATCAGTTCGTAGCGAAGTACAAGGGCGTACCCGAGGTGCCGTTGTTTCAGTCGAAGCTCGTGGCGCCGGTGATCTATCTGAACAGCGTCCCGGAGCTGTTCAAGGAAGGCAGTCCGTTTCTACGTTACTTGCGCGAAACAAAAGCGCCGTTTGCGATTCTGATTAACTACGCTTCAGTGCAACTGAACGAAACTGACGGACGCGCGGTGTGGCAACTTCTCAACGGCGAGTTCAAAGATCAGTTTCTCGGTTGGATCTCAGGAGAGAGCGTTGGCTACGTGTGGGATTCTGCGCCCGCGGAATTGAAGATCTCGCCGTCGATGACGCGCACTCAATTGCTGGCCGCGCATCGCGAGTTTTACACGAACGCTTTAGCGCGTAAGTGGCGCATGCTGTTTCACGTCGAGACCGGTCCGATGTGGGACAAGTTGATCCCGGCGCAGTCGACGTCGAGCACTTCGTTTGCGCACGCGCTGGCTAATTGGGGCGTGAAGTTGCTCGGCATGGAAACCGCGGCGGTGATGCCGATGACGGGAATGCGCATCGCGTTCACGCGCGGTGCGGCGCGGCAATTTGGCGGCGCTTTTCTTTATTACCACGCACCGAACTTTGGCGACACGGCCACCACGTTCACCAAAGTGCAGAACTTTGCCGGACCTGATTTCTTTTATCACTCGCGTTATGGGCCAAGCATGGGGCCGTCGCTGTCGTGGTATCGGAAGAGTTACTTTCTTTACTACATGGCGGGAGCGTCGGCGATCTATCTCGAACAGGGCGGCGATCAGTTTTTCAAACCGGGTCCGGGCGAGCATCCGTTGCAACTGAATCCGCTCGGGCGCATCACTGACGAGTTCATACGGTTCGCGGAGAAGCATCCGGATCGTGGCGTGCCGTACACGCCGATCGCGTTTGTGCTCGATCCGGCCCATGGGTTTGAGATGACGGATTATCCGCAGTGGCCGTTTGAAGTGTCGCAGATCGATCGCAGCGACCGGGCGCTAAGAGAGTTGTTTGGGGTTGCTTACTATCCGGGGTTGGTGGTTGAAGGCGAGCCGGCGATTGCGGATCGACAGCCGTTTGTGTCAGCGGTGTTTGGTGACATTTTTGATGTAGTGACCACAGATAACAAGAGCTTTGATGGATACCGTGCAGTCGTGTTGGGTGGCAAAGCGGAGTGGAATACAGGCCTGAATGAATACGTGCGCAACGGTGGGACCCTCGTTATAAATTCAGCGCAGATCCGAGGTGTTTCAGAGTCGGTGCTTGGTGTGCGCCTCACCAACGCAACGGCTGAAGCAGATACTGCCCAGTGCGCCGATGCACCAGACCTTAGCGGCCAGCTCTTTCGTTATGAGAGGATCGAATTGAAAGGCGCGACGACGTTGATTGCGGCTGCGAACGGCGATCCGCTCGTGACGGTGAATAAAGTCGGGAAGGGAACGGTCGTGTTCTCGGCGCTGCCGGATCTGCTCGGCGTCGATGAGCGTGTCACACCCTTCGCCGCGCACATGCTGGCGCACGTCTTCGCCGATGCTACGCCGGTGCAAGTGAGAGGTGACGTCGAGTACCTGATCAATCGCACAGCGAATAGTTGGATCGTGAC
>DASUPR010000247.1:0-6804 GCA_036281015.1 Pyrinomonadaceae bacterium | reverse complement strand
ACGGCGGAGTTTGCGGATAGCCTTCTGGCGAGTCCTCCCATGCTTCCTGACGGCCGAGCGCGGTGATGTCGAGATAGTTCCACGTGCTTCCCATCTGCTCGTCGCCGCGGTTGTTGATGAAATAGGTGCGGAACACGTTGTTGTCGTCGTCGCGAATGAACGCGTTTGTCCCGTGCCACTGGTCCACACCGAAGTCGAGATCGAAGTTGTCCTTGATCGTGTACCAGGGCATGTTCCAACCCATTCGCTGCTTCACGCGCTCGATGTCCACCTGCGGCGCTCGCGAAACAAACACGAGCGTGGTGTCGCGGGCGTTCAAGTGCGCGAGGTGCGCGACCTGATCGGCCACAAAGGAGCAGCCGCGGCACGCATGATCGGGCCAGCCGAAAACGCCGGGCTCATAGAAGGCACGGTAAACGATCAACTGGCGGCGGCCTTCAAACATATCAACAAGGCTCACCTTCCCTTTCGGGCCGTCGAACTCGTACGTCTTCTCCACTGCCAACCACGGCATTCGCCGTCGCTCGGCCGCCAGCGCGTCGCGAGCGCGGGTCAACGCTTTCTCTTTCACCAGCAACTGCTCGCGCGCAGCCTCCCATTCCTGCAGCGATACGACCGGTGGTGTGTTCGCCGGAAGACCTTTGCGCGGCTCGCCAGCTCTGTCGTTGTTCTTATCCATCTTGCTCTCCTTATCTTGTTTCTTCGTGCGGAAGCTACAATAGCGCCGGGTACAAAAACGGTGGGAGTTACAAGTGTGACGTGATTCCGATGGACTCGCTGATCAACGCTGCGGCACGCGCACTCGCGGCCGGCGATCCCCTCGGCGCATTGAAGCGTGTCGCCCTGCGCGACGACGCGCCTGCGCTCGCGCTTCGCGGGATCGCGATGGCGCAGTTGGGCGATTTCATTCGCGCAAAGTCGCTGCTGCGTAAGGCTGAACGCGCCTTTGGTCCGAAAGAGGCCGTGGCTCGCGCGAGATGCGCTGTCGCCGAGGCCGAGGTCGCACTCTTCTCGCGCGACCTGGGCTGGCCGGCGAAGGCTCTCGACTCGGCGCGGACGGCGCTGGAAGTGCACGGCGACTGGGTAAATGCCGCGCACGCGCGTTATCTCGAGGTCCGTTACCTTCTATTGATCGGACACATCGACGAAGCCGAGCGTAAACTCGACGAGCTCGAACCCATGCAGGTCCCGGCTGTGTTGCAAACGGTCCACGAGCTGATGGCCGCCGGGATTTCGATTCGACGTCTCCGCGCGAAAGCGGCGAGCGCGGCGCTTGAACGTGCGAGGCGTGCAGCGCAGGACGCGAACATTCCTGCGCTTACGGCGGAAGTTGAAACTGCGTACACCGTTCTGAACACACCTGCCGCGCGCCTGATTACAAGTGGAAAGGAGCGGCTTCTCCTGCTCGAGGAAGTCGAAGCATTGCTGGCGTCGGAAGCATTCGTCGTCGATGCGACCCGTTGTGTTGTGCGTGAGGAAGGTAAACTGGTGTCGCTCGCAGCGCGTCCGGTGTTGTTCGCACTCGCACGGGCGCTGGCCGAAGCGTGGCCGGGTGACGTACCGAGAGACGTTCTCGTTGCGCGAGCGTTCGAATCGAAGATCGTTAATGAATCGCATCGAGCGAGGTTGCGAGTTGAACTAGTGCGACTTCGCGCGATGCTTCGGACGCTGGCTAACGTGACCGCGACGAAGCAAGGATTTGTACTGAAGCCGTGTCGTGCAAGCGAGGTAGTCGTGCTCGCAAGTCCTGTCGAAGAGGAACACGCGGCGGTACTCGCCGTCCTCGCAGACGGTGAATCGTGGTCCAGCTCCGCTCTTGCACTTGCACTTGGAACAAGCCAGCGCACTGTACAACGCGCACTCGAGTCACTTGCGGCAGCAGGTAAAGTGCAGGCTGTGGGCCGCGCGCGAGCTCGACGTTGGATGACGCCGCCGCTGCCGGGATTCACGACGACGATGTTACTTTCCGGTCCGCTCTCGATTGACTAACATGAAGTATGAATAAATCATCTGCCGAGATCGTTCGCGAGTATGGTCCGTTTCCGGATACCGACGGCGTGCATGGAGTCACGTATGACGGTGAGAATGTCTGGTTTGCCTCTGGAGACAAGCTGAACGTTTTAGATCCTGAAAATGGCGAGATACTGCGTTCGATCGATGTCGCCGCCGATGCGGGAACAACTTTTGACGGCGAATACCTGTTTCAACTCACCGGAGATCGCATTCAGAAGATCGATCCCCAGACAGGCCACGTGGTTGCCGCGATCCCCGCGCCCGCCGGCGGCGCTTACTCAGGACTCGCGTGGGCCGAAGGTACGCTCTGGGTGGGCCAATATAAAAACCGGAAGATCTTCCAAATCGATCCCGAAACAGGCGCGGTTCTTCGCACGATCGAGTCGAACCGTTTCGTTACTGGGGTCACGTGGGTTGACGGCGAGCTCTGGCATGCCACGTGGGAAGACGACGAAAGCGATTTGAGGCGAGTCGATCCTGAAACGGGAGAGGTCCTGGAGCAAATCGAGATGCCGCCCGGAGTTAACGTTTCAGGGCTCGAGTCTGATGGCGGCGATCTATTCTTCTGCGGAGGCGGACCGAGCGGCATCGTGAGAGCGGTGCGCCGCCATGACAACACCAAAGTGTTGCTCTAAGGCGGCGTCATACTCCTGCTGGTTTGCCAAAACTCGCTCGTGACGCTCGTCGTTACTTGTCTCGATGAGCCGCATTTCGCTGAGCGTGATTCGCCCCTCTTCAGTCGCGCGTGAGCAAACACGTTTCTGAGTGAAATGCGACTCTGGTGAAGTTTGATGATAGCGGCACATTTCGGCGAAATCCTCGTATTCATACGGTCGTAGCGTGAAGCGATATTGCGGTGTCCATAAATTTGCTTCACGGCGCCTGAGAATGTGGTAACCGTCTTCGTCGACGATTTTATATCCGTGCCCGCGTACGACCTGCTCGCCTCGCTCGTCGAGCAACAACGGTTCAAGAAATGAATCGCCGAAGCCAACGTCTACCAGCCAGCGCTGCGGTCCGTTGACCATGAGCGTCATGTGATCGAAGGGCTGACTAAAACCACCTTCTGCATTCGCCACCTCCGCTGAAAGCTTCGTCACGTCAAATCCCAGTTCGCGAAGAAGCGCAGCAAACAAACCATTACATTCATAGCAAAACCCACCGCGCCGGTGTTCGACGATCTTGGTGAACAGAGCGGCGTCGTCCAGGACAATCGGTTCGCCTGCGTGAATGCTTAAGTTTTCAAAAGGCACGGTCTGCAAATGGGCGAGTTGCAGCGCGCGCAGAGTCTCAGCGGAGGGAACAGTTGGACCGTGATAGTTGATCCTTTGCAGGTAGGCAGTGACGTTCAACTTAGCTCCCTCTTTTCTTAGCTGTTGTCTTTAGCGCGTATTTCTGGTCACGACTTCACTGCTTCAACGTCCAGAGTAATCGTCACTTCATCACCAACCAAAAACCCGCCGGCTTCGAGCGCCGCATTCCACGTTAGACCGTAATCCTTGCGATTGATCTTCGTGGTCGCCGACCAGCCGATGCGCGTGTTGCCCCAGGGATCTTTGCCCGGCTCACTCGGACCTTCTACTTCGAACACGACTGGACGCGTCACGTCGCGAATGGTCAGATCACCCTCGACCTTCAACTCACCTGCTCCGGCGTTAGTAATGCGGGTGGAGGTAAACGACAAAGTCGGAAACTTTTCGACGTCGAAAAAGTCGGCGCTTTTCAGGTGCGTGTCACGGTCGGCGTTGCGCGTGTCGATTGAAGCGGCGTCGATCGTCGCCGTAATCTTTGATTTGGTCACATCGGCCTGGTCGAATTCCAACGTTCCTTTGACGTCCGTGAATCGGCCTTTAACGTTTGTGATCATCATGTGCTTGACCTTGAATTCCGCACTCGAGTGCACCGGGTCAATGGTCCAGCTTGTAGTTTCGGTGGTTGGTGAAATTCCTGTCGTCATCCTTTTGCTCCCTTTCTGCTCCAATTAAAAATTTTTAGCCAACCTTTTCGCGGCAGGCCGTTAATAGATTGCCCAACTCTTTCAATCGTTTCTCACCGAGATGGCCCAATTGACCACGATGAGCATCTTGAACAACATCGTCGAGCCGCTCAAGCGTAGCCAGCCCCGCGGGCGTGATTCGTGCCATCACCGTGCGCCGGTCTTTTTCCTCTCGACTACGTGAAATCAATCCACGGTTTTCGAGGCGGTCGAGTAATCTGGTGACATCCGGGTCGCGCGTAATCATGCGATTAGAGACTTCCCGGCAGGCAAGACCTTCGGGCGCTCCGCGCAAAATCCTCAGCACATTGTACTGCGTCATCGAGAGTTCCTCAGTCTTCAGAACCTGCTGCAACCTTCGTGACAGCACGTCAGCCGTCAGGATCAACTCGATAAAAGCAGCCTCTTCCTTATTGTCTTTCTCTCGTGTTTTCCGCGCTTCCCGTTTCATGTGGCAACAATACTCGTTGCAACGACTATTGTCAAGACATGTTTTAGGGCGGTTGAGCGACTGAGGAAACCCACAACCGCGGACGCCGTACCTCCCACCGTTAAATAGTGGTTGCCCGACTGCATCCGTGATAGCATCCGCCTAACGGTCCGGCCATACCAATCGTAGTCTAGGCGGCAATGCTAGAGTCCCCGCAAATGCGTGCCCCTTTAAAGCGCTGGTTACCTTTTGTAGGCGTCGTTATCGCATCCACCGCAGCACTCGCCTGGAGTGTTTCACGTCTTAATCACAGCACAACACTCGAAAATGTTCCCGCGCCGGTGAAGCGCGCGGTCGTGAGCCCGGCAGCCAACTCGCCCTCTCGTACCGGCAGTGAACTGGTCGATTCTGACAACGACGGAATACCCGATCTGATCGAGTTGCGCAGCTTTCAGGATCGCGACAGCTTTCGACGCTGGTTCACCGCGATCGCCGAAACGCAGTTCTATCAACCCAGCGATCAATGGAACGCCGAGCAGCGCGACTGCGCGGGACTAGCGCGATTCGCAATGCGCGAGGCCCTGCGGCGTCACGATCGTATCTGGTTTCAGAAGATGGGACCGGCGTACCAAAGCGTCGCGCCCGACGTTAAGAGTTTTGATTTGGACCGCAATCCATTCGGCGAAAAGATCTTTCGTACGGATTTCGGATCGTTTGCCGAAACAGACGTCCGCAACGGCCGCTTTTCAGAGTTCGCCGACGCTCGCACGCTGAAAAATTTCAACGTCGTGTTCGTGAGCCGCGATCGGCGCGAAGCTCAGCCGGGCGATCTGCTCTTCTTTTATCAACCGTGGGTCCAAAAGTATCCGTACCACGTGATGATATTTCTGGGCCAGGCGCGGATCGCACCAAATGGCGCGCAGGACTGGGTCGTTTATCACACCGGCTCGTCGCCTATCGACAAAGGAACCGTGAAGAAGGTCGAGCTTTCAGTGCTCGATCAGCATCCCGATCCGCGCTGGCGGCCAATTGAACGTAACAAGAATTTCATCGGGTTCTATCGCTTGAAGATCCTGCAGTGAGTTCGTACGAGGATTACTAACGTGCCTAATAACAAAATTCGTCGTTATCTTGCGGCCGGTATCATCTATCTTGCGGTCGTCGCTTCGGTCTTCGGCTTCAACGTCATCCGCGCGCGCACTGCGCCCCCGGCAACTCCGCCGCCGGCGGAGGAGGCTCCGAAGATCTCGCTTACCACGCCGTACTTTTCGCTCACGACGAATCGCTCTTACTCGCCAAATGAATCGGCGCGGCTGTGGGCCAGCTATCAAAACATCGACCACCTGGATTTTCGCGTCTATCGCATCAAAGACCCAAACAAGTTTTTCAAGCAGCTCGACAATCCCCACGAGATGGGCGAGAAAGAAAAAGAGCAAATCTCGCAGGGCTACGGCGCGCGCCCGTCTCTGCTCGAGCGCACGCACCGCTTGAAGACATCGCTATTCGGAGCGATCAAGAGTTATGTCCGCACTCACCTGCAAAGACAGCACCGCGAAACGTTCAATCAAAAATTTCGCAAAGAGCCGCCCGCTGAACGCACGCCATTGAACGTCGCTGACTATGCGCGCGTGCCGTTGCTGAATCCGGATCAGAAAGTGAAAGACTGGCGCGAGAAGCTGCCCGCACTGGAAAACGAATACGACAGCCGGATGATTCCGCTGGGCAAGATGGATCCGGGCGTTTACCTGGTCGAAGGTGTCAACGGCGGTATGCGCGCTTATTCGATCGCCATCGTGACCAATCTCACGATGATCGAAAAGACGAACCGCCGCGGTCAGGTCATGGTCTACATCGTGGACCGCAAATCAGGCGCGCCACGCGAAGGCGTGTCAGTCGAAATCACAAACGCGAACAACACGCTGACCACCGGTAAGACCGACAAACTCGGCATCTTCAAAACAAACGTGAAGCTTCCCGAGCAACCTGAAACCCCGGCGGAAGACTTCGACCCGGAAGAATCGCGGAGCAAGCCGCTTCTGATCATGGCTCGCGAAAGCGACAACTTCGTCATCTCCGACGTCGACTCGTTTTACTTCGGCGGCTACGGCGGCGGACAGGACGGGCTCACCAGCCAGGACGTGACCAGCTTTATTTACACCGACCGTCCAATCTACCGCCCCGCGCAATCGGTCTTCTTTAAAGGAATCCTGCGCCAATGGACCACCAACGGTTACAAACTGCTCGACAGCAAAACCGTCAAGGTCACGATCGAAGATCCGGACGCCGGTAAGGTTTTTGAAAAGGACCTGCCGCTTTCGGACCGCGGCACATTCAGCGGCCAGTTAGACATGACTGAGGAAGCGCC
>DASUPR010000246.1:0-11955 GCA_036281015.1 Pyrinomonadaceae bacterium | reverse complement strand
TTTGCTAATTCGTTTAGCTCAGCATTGTGTTTTGCGGCGGCGACAGCATCCGCCGAGATATCGATCCCGATCACCTCGTCGCAAACGCTTGCGAGATGCAACGCAAACGCGCCGTTGAACGTGAAGCAGTCGAGCGCGCGTGCGTGATTAGTGGTTTGCGCGGCGGCGCGTGCGGCGAGACGGTTCTCGCGTTGATCGAGAAACGATCCGGTCTTTTGCCCCGCGCCCGGCGAAACAACGAAGCGCAATCCGTGTTGCAGGATCTCGAACTCGTCCGGCGCTTCGCCGTAAACCGTCGTGGCAATCAGCAGCAATCCTTCGAGCTCGCGCACGCGCGCGTCGTTACGTTCGATCACCGCACGTGGCTGAAACTCTTCGATCAGTATCTCGGTGAACGTCGACTTCAGCGACTCAGTGCCTTGCGATAACGTTTGCAACACGAGGACGTCGTTGTAACGATCGACGATCAACGACGGCAGCAAGTCGCCTTCGGAATACACCAGCCGGTACGCGTTTGTGTCTGCCGGAATGTGGCGTCGTGAAGCCGCGTCGAGAATGCGGCGGCGCCACCATTCACGATCGATCTCCTCGTTTGTCTGTGTCAAAAACCGCAGCGCGATCTGCGAGGCAGCGCTGTACAAAGCCTTGCCAATGAAATTTCCGCGTTCGTCTTTAACGCTGACGACCGATCCGCCTTCCGCGTCGATATCGACCAGGTCGCTGCGGTAGATCCACAAATGCCCATGCCTGACGCGTTCCGCGCCGCGTCTGTTTACCCGCACTACCATCATTGGCACTACTGTGCCACTAATGTTAGGCTTCGCTCAACCTCGATCGATCATGGCCACGAAAACAAAAGACGAGCGGCGAGAGCGGTTTGAGACGTCATCGGGTATCCCGCTTCCTGTTGATTTCAACCCCGAAAACACCGGCCCCGTAGACTACGAAGCAGACCTTGGTGCACCGGGCGAGTTTCCCTACACGCGCGGCATTTACAAGAACATGTACCGCGGGCGCTTCTGGACCATGCGCCAGTACGCGGGCTATGCGACTGCGGAAGAGTCTAACGCGCGCTACAAGTATCTGCTGTCGCAAGGCACGACAGGGCTCTCTGTCGCCTTCGATCTGCCGACGCAAATCGGTCTCGACTCTGACGATCCACTCTCGCTCGGCGAGGTCGGCAAAGTCGGCGTGGCGATCGACTCGCTCGAAGACATGGAACGCCTCTTCGAAGGTATTCCGCTCGACGAAGTTTCCACGTCGATGACGATCAACGCGACCGCCGCGATCCTGCTCTCGCTTTATCTCGCGGTCGCGCGCAAGCAGAACGTCTCGTTCGACAAAGTCAGAGGCACGATCCAGAACGACATCCTCAAGGAGTACATCGCGCGCGGCACTTACATCTATCCGCCGCAGCCGTCGCTGCGTTTGGTGACCGACACGTTTGCTTATTGCGCGCGTGAAGTGCCGAACTGGAACACGATCTCGATCAGTGGTTATCACATTCGCGAAGCCGGTTCGACGGCGGTGCAGGAAGTTGCGTTCACGCTCGCCGATGGAATCACGTACGTCGAAGCCGCACTCGCGGCGGGTCTGGCGGTTGACGACTTCGCCCCGCGTATTTCGTTCTTCTTCAACGCGCACAACAACCTGCTCGAGGAGATCGCGAAGTTTCGCGCCGCGCGGCGTTTGTGGGCGCGCATCATGCGCGAGCAATTCGGCGCGCGCGATCCGCGTTCGCTGATGCTTCGTTTCCACACGCAGACAGCCGGGTCGTCGTTGACGGCGCAACAACCCGACGTGAATGTTGTGCGCACGACGATCCAGGCGCTGGCCGCCGTGCTGGGTGGAACGCAGTCGTTACACACAAACTCGATGGACGAAGCGTTGTCGTTGCCGACCGAAGCGGCAGCGCGTGTGGCGTTGAGAACGCAACAGGTAATTGCTTACGAGTCGGGCATTGCGGACACTGCCGATCCACTCGCGGGCTCGTACGCGATTGAGGAGTTAACGGAACAAGTCGAGAAACTCGCGCGTGAGTATCTCGAAAAGATCGACGCGATGGGTGGCATGCTGCGCGCGATCGAGATCGGTTACGTGCAGCGCGAGATTCAGGAGTCGGCGTATCGTTACCAGCGCGCGATCGAGTCGAAAGAAGAGATCGTGGTGGGTGTGAATCGTTTTCAGATCGACGACGACCCGTCAATGCCGTTGTTGAAGATCGACGAACAGCTCGAACGTGCGCAGGTCGAACGCGTGCGCGCGGTGCGTGCGCGCCGCGATGCCCACGCGACTGAGTCGGCGCTAAACAAACTCGAAGAAACTGCGAAGACGACTGAGAACTTGGTACCGCGAATACTCGAATGCGTCGAGTCGTACGCGACAGTCGGCGAGATCAGCAACCGCCTCCGCCGCGTCTGGGGCGAGTACCGCGAAACCTCAACAATATAGATGTACTCTGTGTCTCTGTGCCTCTGTGGTTATATCAACCACAGAGACACGGAGACACAGAGGAAAGATACAAGTGAACCGAAGAACTTTTGCCAGGTTGATCGGGTTGAGCGCGGTAGCCGCTGGCTTCGGCGGCGTACCCGCACTCGCGCGCAAACCGGCGCCGCAGTTTTCGATCACGATGGACGACTTCTTCTGGCAGAACGCATTGAAGCTGTCGGGCGCCCAACGCAACCAGGCGATTCTCGAAACACTCGGCAAACATAAGACCAAAGCGGCGCTGTTCGTCATCGGCCGTAACATCGAAGAAGACGAAGGTAAACAGCTTCTCACCGCGTGGGATCGCGCCGGCCACCTGATCGCCAATCACACCTACTCGCATCGCAACCTAAACGCGCCCGACGCAGACGTGAAGGCTTACCAGGACGACATTCTGCGCGCCGAAGCTTTACTGAAAGACTTTCCGCGGTACGCCAAGTACCTCCGCTTTCCGATGCTGAAGGAAGGCGACACCGTCGCGAAGCGCGACGCGATGCGCGCGTTTCTGGCGCAACATAACTATCGCAACGGCCACGTCACCATCGACGGCTCCGACTGGTACATCGAGCAGCGCATGACCTCCCGTTTGGAAACTGACAGGGCCGCGAATCTGAAACCGTATCGCGATTTCTATCTCGAACACATGTGGGAGCGCGCGCAGTACTACGACAAGCTCTCACAGCGCGTACTCGGTTATCAGCCGAAGCACACCGTGCTCGTGCATTTCAATCTTCTCAACGCGCTGTTTCTTGACGACCTCATCGTGATGTTGAAGTCGAAAGGCTGGCAGCCGATCGACGCAGAGGAGGCCTTCACCGATCCGGTTTTTGCATCTAAGCCAAACGTCATCCCCGCCGGCGAGAGCCTCATCTGGTCGCTCGCAAAAGAGAAGGGAACGCCGCTGCGCTATCCCGGCGAAGATAGTAAATACGAAGCCGAGCGCATGAAGAAGTTAGGACTATGAAAACAAACCTCCGCGTGCTCACCTGCCTCGCGATCCTCCTGGGTTTGCTCGCGAGCATCGCTAATGCTCAAACCCAAAACGCTCCGACTGAAACCGCGTCGTGGCTGCGTTACACCGTGAAGGGCGAAGAGTTTTCCGTGACCTTACCGGTGGAACCCTCGATGAAGACTTCCGACGTATTCGTAATGCGACTGAAGAAGAGTCGTCTGGAACGAGTGATCCAGGCGAAGGTTGGCGAGGTGGTCTACAAAGTTTTCGTTTACGAGAACCCGAAACCGCGCCAGTCGTTGAAGGAGTTCATCGCGGAACAAACCGCGCGATCGGATCTGGATCTTACTTTCGAACGCGATTTGAAGGTTGGTAAGTTCGACGGTCAGCAGTATTCATCGCACGATCGCGACTTTCCTTCTACGGAGCAGTATTTCGCCACCGAGGGACGCTTGTATCGGTTCGTGGTGAGCGGCGCGACCGCCGCGCACGCGGGCGCGCAGCCGTTCTTTTCCTCAGTCGCGCTGGGAAAGAAGCAGGAAGGCATCGAAGTTCTTGAAGGCGGAATGTCTGGAGGCGCCGCTCAAACCCTTTTCCTGGGAAGGGAAGTTGACACGAAGGCGCGCTTAATCAGCAAGCCCGAGCCTAGTTACACTGACAAAGCGAAAAGTAACCAGGTGGTGGGGACGGTGATCTTGAAAGCCATTTTTTCGGCTTCCGGCAAGGTCACGAACATTCGGGTGGTCCAGGGCCTCCCGGACGGGTTAACGGAAAGAGCCATCGAGGCGGCGCGGAAGATTAGATTTGTTCCGGCTACCAAAGAAGGAAAGTTCGTCTCGATGTGGATGCAACTGGAGTACAACTTCAACCTCTACTAATCATGAAAACAAAACTCACACTCACAACCTGCATTCTGATTTTGTTCGTGACCGCGGTTAACGCGCAAACTTCGCGCACTGCTGGATCTGTTTCATGGCAGCAATACAAGGTCGGTGGCGAAGCGTTTTCTGTTTCAATGCCGCTGCTGCCGGCAATGCACATAAACCATAAATGGATTGAGGGGGAAAAAAGACCTCGCCGGGAAGTACAGCTGGGATCTTATGCGGACGGTGTCGTTTACACTGTTTATGTGCTGGAGAATTTCAGCCCGCGAGAGTCACTGGAAAACTTTATCGGGCCGCGCGGCGTCACCGGTAACGGAAGTGACATCAGCCGCGATGGTTTCTCAGGCAAATCATTTGCCTCTGGGAGGGCTGGTGACAGCATGGTCCAATTCTTTGCCGGTGAAGATCGTCTCTACAGCTTTGGTGCGTTCGGTGTGTCGCCGGAAGATCCGAGGATGACGAAATTCTTTTCCTCAGTGTCGTTCAACAAGAAAACCGTTGCGTTGGAAGTCTTCGAAGGACCGGGACTCCCATACGAACTGGACTCGCCAGCTTCAGCCGGCGATGAATTGGCCAACAGAATATTCACGGGCAGGGAAGTTACTGCAAAAGCACGGCTCGCGATGAAACCTGAACCGAGCTATACCGAGCAGGCGAGACAGAACGCCATTCAGGGAACGGTTGTTTTTAAGTGTGTTTTCAGTGCTAATGGTAGCGTGACTAACATCAGGACTGTTTCCGGGTTGCCGCACGGTCTGACAGAGAAGGCAATGGAAGCCGCCAGGCGGATCAAGTTTCTACCCGCGGTGAAGGACGGACGGTTTGTCTCGATGTGGATGCAACTCGAGTACAACTTCAATTTGTATTGATGTCACACTTACTCGAAGTAAACGACCTACGAACACATTTTCCGACGCGCGCGGGGTTGGTGCGTGCGGTCGACGGGGTTAGTTTTTATCTCGACCGTGGTGAGTTGCTTGGATTGGTTGGTGAGTCGGGTTGCGGGAAGTCGATGACGGCGCTCTCGGTCATGCGTCTGATCGCGCCGCCCGGAAAGATCGTCAGCGGCGAGATACTTTTCGACGGCAAAGACCTGATGCAACTCTCCGACGCCGAGATGCGCCAGATGCGCGGCGACGATATCGCCATGATCTTTCAGGACCCGATGACGTCGCTCAATCCGGTCTTTACTGTCGGCGAACAAATTGCTGAGGCGCTGCGGCTGCATCGCAAGATGTCGCGCAAAGAAGCGCGGCAAGCCACGATCGACGCGATGCGTGAGGTTGCCATTCCCGATCCTGCGCGCCGCGTCGACGATTATCCACACCAACTCTCGGGCGGCATGCGCCAGCGTGTGATGATCGCGATGGCGTTGGCGTGCAATCCGAAGTTGTTGATTGCCGACGAGCCGACGACGGCGCTCGACGTCACGATCCAGGCACAGATTCTCGAGTTGTTGGACGATCTGCGAAAGCAACGCGACCTCGCGGTGCTTTTGATCACGCACGATCTCGGCGTCGTTGCAGAGGTGGCCGATCGTGTCGCGGTGATGTACACGGGCCGCATCGTCGAAGAGTCGCCGGTTGAAGAATTGTTTGCGCGTCCGAAGCATCCGTATACTGAAGGCTTGTTGCGCTCGGTGCCGAAGCTCACGAGCGAGGACGTGATCAAGAAAGAACGGTTGGACACGATCGAGGGCGTGGTTCCGAGTCCGACTGATTTGCCGCACGGCTGTCACTTCGCGCCGCGTTGTCCGCATCGAATGCCGCGTTGCACGGCAGAAGACATTCCGCTTTATCAGCTCGACGGTGGCGTGCAGGTGCGTTGCGTGCTTTATGATTTAGCGGCGGCGGTAACGGCTGATCACCAAACTACACGTGATGGAGCAGGTTCAACTTAAAGACCAACTAACACCTCCACCTGCAATGCGCGAAACGCTCGTTAGCGTTCGCGGGCTGGTTAAGCATTTTCCGGTTGAGGGTTCTGACGATGTAGTGCGCGCGGTCGATGGCGTGTCGTTCGACATCTTCGCGGGTGAGACGTTGGGACTCGTTGGTGAATCCGTTTGCGGTAAGTCAACTGTGGGACGCTGTCTGCTGCGTTTGATCGAACCCACTTCCGGTCAGATCATTTTCGAAGGTCAGGACGTACTCTCGCTCGACAAGAAACAACTGCGACAACTCCGGCGTGAGATGCAGATCATTTTCCAGGATCCGTACGCCTCGCTGAACCCGCGCATGAAGATCGGCGACATCATTGCCGAGCCGCTCGTGATTCATAACGAGGGCACGAAAAGCGAACGCCGCGATCGCGTCGCGACGCTGTTGCGGCGAGTCGGTCTCGATCCCGATTACATGAATCGTTACGCGCACGAATTCTCCGGCGGCCAGCGCCAGCGCATCGGCGTCGCACGCACACTCGCGCTCAATCCGAAGTTGATCGTTGCCGACGAACCCGTCTCCGCGCTCGATGTCTCGGTGCAGGCACAGGTCGTGAACCTGTTGCAGGAACTTCAGGAAGAGTTCAAACTAACTTACCTGTTTATCTCGCACGGTCTCGCCGTCGTCGAACACATCTCGACGCGCGTGGCCGTGATGTACCTGGGCCGGATCGTGGAGATTGCTGATGCCGCTGAGTTGTACGCGCAGCCTCTGCATCCATACACGCAGGCTCTGCTCTCGGCGATACCGATTCCCGATCCGCGTCAGAAACGCAAACGAATCATCTTGCAGGGCGACGTGCCGACGCCGATCAATCCGCCGTCGGGTTGCCGATTCCGCACTCGCTGTCCGCTCGCGATCGAAGAGTGTGCGCACGTCGATCCGGAGTTGCGCGAAGTGTCGCCCGGTCATCATGTTGCTTGCATACGCGTGCCCGGCTGGGCCGAAGCGACTTCGCGATTCGAGCCACGATTTTGAAACCTTGATTCGCCCTCAGGCGTATCAGTCGAGTCCAAAAAAATCCCTCTCAGTAGGAGATCGAAGCCAATGAGCGCTCCCCAGGATCCTGGTTTTCAAATGCCACCGCCGCCGGCAACGCCCGAAGCGGAACCACAAGCGCCACGACCGACAAAACTACTATGGCCCATCGCGATCGGCGTATTCGTGTTGGGACTGATATTTGTGATCGGCGGTGCTGTGAAGCTGCTGGCTGGCGGAGCCGGCACCGGTGCAGCCTTGTGTTTCTTCGGTATGTTGCTGTTTGGACTGAGTTTTATCCGGTTGCCGTTACTGCCGAATGCAGAAGAGCCGCTGTCGTGGTTTGAGCGGATCACGGGAATCTTCTACGAACCATCGCGTGTGTTTCGAAACCTGAAGTTCAATCCAGCATGGATCGGCGCTTTTCTGGCGATCTGGGTGTTGACCACGATCTATTCGACCGCGTTTATTCAACGCATCACTCCTGAGCGGATCGTCGATCACACAGTTGAGAAGATCTCGCAGATGGGACCACCGTTTGCGCCGCCACCCGAAGCCATCGCTACTTTGCGCACCGAGCAGTTGGACGCGCTGAAAAACCCGGTCCAACGCGTCGGCGGCGCGCTGAAATCACTCGTCGGTATTTTTGTGTTCAGCGGCGTGATTCCGGCGGCGCTGATACTGCTCGGCGTGCTGGTGTTTGGTGGACGAATCAACTTCTGGCAAGCACTGGCTGTAGTCTTCTACTCGATGCTTCCGGTCATCGCGATTCAAAAAATTCTCGGGCTCGTGATTCTCTATTTGAAATCGCCTGATGACTTGCACCCGATCCTAAACCAGGAAACCACACTACAGGACAATCTCGGCATCCTGCTTTCGCCGGCCGAGCATCCGGTGCTGTTTGTGATGGCGAGCTTTATCGGCCTGACGTCGTTCTACTGGCTATGGTTGCGCGCTAAAGGGCTGCACTTCGGCGGAACGCGCGTCAGCTCGGGTCAGGGTTGGGGTGTTTCGATCACGCTGTGGTTGTTACTGCTGATCTTCGTCGTGATCATCACCGCACTCTTCCCGGGCTTCATCTCCTAAAGCCCGGCTCGCGTTATTCGTAACGCAGCGATTCGATCGGATCCAGGCGGGCTGCTTTCCATGCGGGCCACAGGCCGAAGATGAGGCCGATGCCCACGCTGGCAACCAGTCCGCCGATCGGAGCCCAAAGCGGCACGTACGACGGAAGCAACAAACGCAGCAGCAGCGTCAATCCCCAACCAATCGACAGACCAACAATCCCACCAAGACCGGTCAACGTAGCTGCTTCAATCAAAAACTGCCACATGATGTCGCTGCGCCGTGCGCCGATGGCTTTGCGCACGCCGATCTCGCGCGTGCGTTCGGTGACCGAGACCAGCATGATGTTCATCACGCCGATTCCGCCGACCATCAAACCCACCGACGAGATCACCACCATCGCGATCGCGAGACCCGCGGTGATCGAGCGGAAGTTGTCGAGAATACTTTCCGACGTCTCCATGCCGAAGTTGTCGTTTGCGGCAAACGGAACCTGACGCCGCACGCGCAACAGATCGCGCACCTGGTCCTTGCCTGCTTCCATCATGCCGGGACGCGCAACCGCGAGAATGTAGATGTCGTCAGCGTTTGGTTTCAGTTTCTGAGCGACGGTGAAGGGCACGTAAATGACGTTGTTCTGATCGTCACTGCCGCCGCCGATAAGAAACTGTTCGCGTTTTTCAAGCACGCCGACAACACGAAACTCCTGAGTGCCGATCTTGATCGTCTGGCCCACCGGCGAACCGATCTTGAAGAAGTCGTCGGCGACTTTCGAACCGACAACACATACTTCCTGGTTCGTGTCGTTCTCGGTTTGCGTGAAGAAGCGTCCTTCGGAAACGATCTGCGTGCCGGCTTTTTCAAATTCCGGCAACGTGCCCTGAAGCGCGACCTGCGCGGACGTTTTGCCGCCGCCGGAGACCATCAACTTCCCGCCAAACCAGTTGTTCGTAATGTCGAGGAAGGGAACTGACAGTTCGATTGCCGGCAACTGCTGCAAAGCGACTGCATCGTCGTAAGTCAGCTCTTTGCGCATGCGCTCTTCGCGCGACATGCGTCCGATGTGAATCCCCGGATTGTATTTGCTGATGTAGATCGAGCGCGTGCCGAACGACTCTACTTCGCGCGTGACAGAGACGTCGATGCCGCTGATGATCGAGGCAATCAACATCACGGTGATGATGCCGATGACGACGCCAAAGACGGTCAAAAACGAGCGCAGTTTATTCGCGCGCAAGGTGGCCAGCGCCATCATGAGGTTTTCGAAAATGTCGCTTCGAATGATTCGCATTTTAGTCTGCCCTCAGTGCCTCAATCGGATCGAGCCGCGCTGCTTTCCATGCCGGAAAGATTCCGGAAGCCACGCCCGCGCCGCCTGACGCCGCGAGGGCTCCCGCAATTGCGAATATCGACAAGTAAGTCGGAAAGATCCATGCCGTCACGACGATCCCGACGACCCACGCAAGAAAAATTCCCACCGCGCCGCCGATCGTCGACAACGCGACTGCCTCGACCAGAAACTGTTTCAGGATGTCCATCTGCCGTGCGCCCAGAGATTTTCTAATACCGATCTCTTTCGTGCGTTCGGTGACGGACACCAGCATGATGTTCATGATCACGATCGCGCCGACGACCAGCGCGATGCCGGGAACAGCGATCGCTACGATAAAGATCGTGCCGAACAGACGATCGCGCAGTCCCGTGATCGCATCAGGCGTGACGATGCCGAAGTTGTCCTTTTCACCTGACTGAAGTTTCCGGCGCACTCGCATCAGGTTGCGCGACTCTTCCACCGCATCGTTGAACAGTTCGTCGGTTATCGAAGTCGCGACGAAATACAGCGAACGCTGCCGGATCAGTCCGCCGTAGTTAACCGAGTACGTCTTCAACGGAATGATGATGAAGTTGTCCTGCGGAATGCCGAAGACCGTTCCCTTCGCTACCTCAACACCGATGACGCGATAAGGCAGACCGCGAATTGTTATCTCCTGGCCCACGGAATTGCCGGCGGGGAAGAGCTTGTCGGCGACGTCGTAGCCGATGTATGCGACGCGCGCGGCGCTCTCGTTCTCGGAATCGGCGAGAAAACGCCCCTCGAGAACGTCGCGGTTCTCGATGTCGACGCAATTGGCGGTTGCGCCGGAAACAAAGATGTCTTCGAGCACTTCATCGCCGCGCTTCACTTCCGACGGAGTGACGCGGGCGCGCGCGCCGATCTTGCCGATGAGCTGCG
The DNA here is from genome assembly GCA_036281015.1 of Pyrinomonadaceae bacterium. GTDB lineage: Bacteria > Acidobacteriota > Blastocatellia > Pyrinomonadales > Pyrinomonadaceae > PSRF01. The sequence continues at coordinate 1,413 of DASUPR010000246.1, read as the reverse complement.
CGCGTTCTCTGAGGTAGTCGTAATCACCCAGCGTGAGCTCTTTGTTGCGGCGCTGCGCGGCGGCGATGGTGTCCGTGTCTTTGAAGTCTTCGAGTGGATTGAATCGTTGAATGGTAAACGACTTCGCGCCGATGCCCGCGATCTTTTCGTCGACGTAGCGATTGAAGCCCTCGATCAGCGAGACGACCACTACAAACGCCGTGACGCCCACGATCATGCCGAGCAGCGTCAGCGCGGAGCGCAGCTTGTGCGCCCAAATGGCGGCGACCGCCAGTTTAAGAGTTTCGATGAATTTCACAGTTAACTATTCCCAACGCAGGGCGTCGATCGGGTTCAAACGAGCGGCTTTCCATGCCGGCCATAGGCCGAAGACGATCCCGACGGCCGCGGAGATGCCCACGCCAACTCCGATCGCCCACAAAGGCACGTATGCAGGAAGCGGCGAGTATTTGTTCATCAACAGGCTCGCGATCTCGCCGACCACCAGTCCCGCGATGCCCCCGATCGCCGTCAACACGACGGCTTCAATCAAAAACTGCGACAGGATGTTTAGCTTGGTCGCGCCGACGGCCTTGCGTACGCCGATTTCCTTGGTCCGCTCCGTGACCGAAACCAGCATGATATTCATAACGCCGATCCCGCCGATCATCAAAGCCACAAATGAGATTGACGTTAGCACCAGTGCGGTTGCTCCGGTTAGCTGGTTATACACGTCCAGCAGCGAATCCTGCGACGAAATGCCGAAATTATTGGGCTCACCCGGAGGCACTCGGCGGCGCCGGCGCAGGATGTCAGTAATCTCATCAATTGCCGACTTCACTTCCGCGCGCGAACGCGGCCGCACAATCACGAAGAACACGACTTCCGGAAAGGGACGGTCAGGATAATACTTGTCGAACGTCGTTATGGGAATAAAAATCGAGTTATCTCGCGACTGCCCGAAGAAGTTTCCCAAGGGCTCCATCACGCCGATTACGCGGTATGGAGTGCCCTCGATGCGGACTTCCTTGTCGAGCGCATCTTCATAAGGAAACAGCGCCTGCTTCACGTCAACGCCGAGAATCACGACGTTTGAACGATCCTGCATGTCGACGTCGCTGATGAAGCGGCCGCTGCCGATGTACTGGCTGTGAACGAACTCGTAATAAGGCGTGACGCCGAAAAGGATCGGCGTGTCGGTCTGTTTGTCCTGGTAACGGACCGTGGACGACAAGAGACGATGAATCGGCGAGACGCCGACGATCGAGGGCGCTTCGGTCCGCAGTGCTTCGGCGTCGTCCATCGTCAGATCTTTGCGATGAATCTCGTCCGGACCAGGCGGGCGGCCGAAACTCTGTTCAAACTTCGAGACAAAGATCGTGTTAGATCCAAGCGTCTCGATCTGGTCCGCAAACGCTTTGTTGAGCCCCTGAA
>DASUPR010000245.1:0-11304 GCA_036281015.1 Pyrinomonadaceae bacterium | reverse complement strand
GGACCAATACACACCGCCTCATCAGCCATGCGCACGTGCAGACTCTCGGCATCCGGCTCGGAATAAACCGCAACCGTACCGATGCCCAACTCGCGGCACGCGCGAATAATGCGAACGGCAATCTCGCCGCGGTTGGCAATTAAGACCTTGCGGAACATATCAGGCACGGATTGTACACGGATCACACGACAATTGAATTGGCCGGCTGGCGTGGATCGTAGCGCACGATGATCTGCTTGCCGGGCGCGTAGTCCGCTTCGTGCTCGCGTTGCTGCAAGCTGAGCGTCTGTGACGACTCGTAAAGTACGCCGGCGAGCTCGTAGGTATAAGTGACTTGAATGATTCTGCCTTCGATGTCGGAGACGGCGTCGATGATGTTGCCGTCGGTCATGCGTCCGGATTTTGAGAGACGGGCAATGCGTGAGGCTTCGTCTTCAGTTTTGCGGCGAAAACGATCGAGAAACGACATTGCGTCGCTAGGGTTGAAGCGCTCCTGCGGAAACTGAGCGACCGACGCTGCCTTTGGCGACGTCTGACCAACGCATGAGAACGCCGTCGCGTCCGATCCAGTCGTCATCGTTGCCGAGGATCTTGTCCTCACCGGGCATGCGCAATTCGAACTTGGTAAACGCTAAACCGCCCGGCTGAATGTCGTCGCCGGCCGTGGAAAGCGAAGCGTTGCGGATGGCCATGCCGCTGCGGAGTGGCCGTGAATTCTCACTGGCGACCGCCATTTCGGCGCGGGGCTCATAGCCCTTTGGAACGAGGCTATCAAGCGCCTTGGCGATCGTGCCATGAGGATCCGGAAGGCGCTCGCGCATGTCTTGGAAGTCAGCCGGATATGTGTGGTAACGCATCTTGTATTCGAGCGTTGCCGCTTCAAACGTGTGCCAAACGGCGCGAACTTCTGCCTCTTTCGCGAGCTCGCGTTGGCGCAAACGCGCCGGAACCGTGACGCCAATCAACAACGTAATCAGGCATGCTACCGTGGCCGAAGCAACCAGTCCGCCGCGCGCGTAGGTCAGTCCACAGAACTTCGCCGGTTGTTGCCGGATCGAGCGGTAGAGCTTTGAGCCAAACCACAGCACCACGAACATCACGGGAATCGAGATCCACTTCAAGCGCCACGCGGCAGTTTCAGCCGCCGCGACCCACGACCAGAACTCGAACCAGCCGGTACCGCGCTGGACCATTGCCATGACTGTTTGGACCAGGAAGACGAGCACGATCAGTGAACCACTGATGGAGAGAGCCAATGCGCGGCCATAGGAGGGTAGTTCGTTAGCGGGCCTGGGAAGAGGCTCGCCGACGGCACGTGCGCCGCACTGTTTACAACCGCTGCTTAGTGCTCCATGAAACTTGAAGCCGCAGCACGGACAAATAGTCAAAGGTTCTACCTCACTGTATTTCCGATTGCCAATTGCCAATAGCCGATTTAGCGGCGCCCGCCTTGTTTACGGTGTCAATTGGCAATTGGCAATCGGCAATCGACAATGGTTCGACCCGGTTCAGTTCGCGCCATGTGTGATACATCCGGTGCGCGAAGGTCCAATAAGAGCCGATCGCAAGAACCCATAGAACGGCCGGCATCCGATTGGTGAAGTAGTTGTTCGAACCAGGATGAGTGCTGAGTGCTCCGATAATAAAGAGTACGACCCGCTCTGGGCGGCGCAGAAAGCCTACATCGCATTTGGGAATCAAGCTCTCCGCCCGGGCGCTGGAGTAGCTTACCATAACCGAGCCCATTAGTCCGGCCCCGGCGAGAAAAACGTTAAGAGTTGAATGAAACTCCGTGTCGCGGGCATAAAAGACCATTAGGCCCACAAAGACCACCATGTCGCTCAGACGGTCCAACGAGGAGTCGAGAAACCCGCCAAAACGCGTCACCCGGCCCGAAAGACGGGCCACCTGGCCGTCCAGCATGTCGAACAAATTGGCGACGATGAGCGCGATGCCGGCCCAGAAAAACAGGCCCATGCCGAAGAGAAGACCGCAACCGACGTTCAAACTGACGCCGATAACGGTCAGCACATTTGGGCTGATATGCCCCATGGCGAGCCAGCGCACAATGGCATCGATGATCCGCTGAGCTCCCCGTCCAATACTTGACCCAAACATTTGTTAGGTTACGTTTCTCCTCGCTTCGCGGGATGTGATTATGCCTGAAAACCGTCGGAAGTCCACAGATTACACAGAAACGTTACCCTTCCGAATTCGCCGCCAACTCGTCGTGCAGAGTCCGCAACTGCCGGATCTCAAATGTCCGGGCGCCGGCCGGTGTCCGCACCGTGACCTCGTCGCCCTCCTGTTTGCCCATTAAACTGCGTCCGACCGGCGATGTGGTCGAGATCAGGCCCTGTGCCGGGTCGCTTTCCTCGGGCGTGACCAGCCGGTAAGTCACTTCTTCGTCCTTCTCACCGTCGAAAAGAACCAGGGTCGAGCCGTACGAAGCTTTGTCGCGCGGCACTTTGTTCGGATCGATCGAAGCGATCTCGCTGATTCTCTGGCGCAGTTCGACGATTCGCGCCTTCACCACGTTCTGGCGGTCGAGTGCCGCGCGGTACTCGGAGTTCTCACGCAAGTCGCCAAACTCGAGCGCGCGTTTGATCTCTTTCGGCAGGTGGATGCGCAGTTCAGTTTCCAGTACGTCGAGTTCCGACTGGAGTTTTTCCTTGATGGTTCCCTGTGGTGATGACAACGATTCAACCTCTCTTACAGCGGCTTATGATAATTGGCTTCATCGGGAGCGCCAAAGGAAATTCCCGTATCGCGCGCGGTCCTGACGAGTTGCCCGTTGGGGGGCACAGTTTTGATGTTCTTGATCGCTTCGGTTATCGGCACTGTGACGACGTCGCCCGCTTGCAACGCCACCATCACGCCGTGTTCGCCGTTCGCGAGTGCGCGCACTGCGCACGAGCCGAAGTTTGTCGCCAGCATGCGATCGAACGCGTTGGGCCGCCCGCCACGCTGGAGATGGCCCAGGATGACGCAACGTGTTTCGCGCCCCGTGGCTTCTTCCAGATCACGTTGCAGGTGATGACCGATACCGCCGAGTCGCGGCGAGTGCAGTTCATCGCCCTGGTCCTGGTAGACCAGGTCGTGTCCGATCTCGATGGCCCCTTCGGCGACGACGATAATACTAAAATTCGATCCGGCGAGATCGCGCGCGCGAATCTTGTCGGCCACGCTTTGCAGTGAAAACGGAATCTCCGGAATGAGAATCACGTCCGCGCCGCCGGCGATGCCCGAGTGCAACGCGATCCAACCGGCGTGACGGCCCATCACTTCAAGAATCATCACGCGGTCGTGTGATTCGGCAGTCGTGTGCAGGCGGTCCAGTGCTTCGGTGGCGATGTCCAGCGCGGTTACAAAACCAAACGTCAGTTCCGTGCATGCGAGATCGTTATCGATGGTCTTGGGAACGCCACAGACTTTAACGCCGCGTTTATCAAACTCGTTCGCGATCGTCAGCGTGCCTTCGCCGCCGAGGACCACCAGCGCGTCGATCCCGAGTACGCGCATGTTGGAAATGGCTTCTTCGTAAACGGATTCGACACTACGCTTGCCGCCTTCTCTTGCGTGCTCGACAAAATGGCCACGGTTGCGTGTGCCGAGGATCGTGCCACCGCGAGGCAACAGACCGCGCACTTCGCTGGGAGACAAAAGCCGGGTTTTGGTGGCGCCGAGTAGTCCTTCAAAACCGTCTTCGACACCGATGACACGCATGCCGTATTCGCACGTTGCGGTTTTGACGACCGCACGAATTACGGCGTTGAGACCCGGCGCATCGCCGCCCCCGGTTAGAATGCCGATCGTTCCGTACATGTGGCTCCAGAGTCTACCATTGTCGATTGCCAATTGCCGATTGGGAATTGTAAGCGTTGTTAATTTCGCGTAGCATACCAGCACTTTGGAAATCGATGACGAGGCAAAAGAAATAGTTCGCGAGATTGGCAGCGCGATCAACGAATCAGTCGAGAAATCGGAAAAAGTGGCTGAGGCGATCGAGCGTCTGCGTGAAGCGGGTTACGAGATGGAGCTGACCTTGCGGCTCGAGATTGGGTTGCGGCCTCACGCCGGCGACGACGATCAAGAGAGCGAAGCCGCAAGCCTCAATCTCACTGAAGAAGACCTGCAAGTCCTGCAGCGGATGAAGATCAGGATCGACCCGGAAGTCTAAAGCCTATTCCGGGACTTCATCGCTGCCGGTTAAGCTTTGCTGCCGGAGTGCAGCCGCGCCCAGCAAACCACCCATGCCCATCGATTCCACCGCGCTGCTCGGCACGAGCATCAACGCGCCCTTTTCCTTCAAACCTTCATACAACATGTTCATCGCGCGCAGGTGTAACGCCGTCGGATTGTCGCGATAAGACCGTGCCGCGGTCTCGAACGAGTGGGCAATCTCCACTTCCGCCTGGCCCAGGATGATGCGCGCCTGTTTCTCGCGTGCCGCCTGCGCCTCGCGCGACATCGCGTCCTGCAACGCCGCCGGAATGATCACGTCGCGCATCTCCACTGACTGCACCGTTACGCCCCATGGGTTCGAGCGCTCATCGATCAACTGCTGCAATTCTTCTTCGATCCGTTCGCGGCCACGCAGGAGATCCGTCAGCGACGTGCGGCCGATGATGTCGCGCAGCGCGGTTTGCGCCGCCCAGCTAACCGCTTGCGAATAGTCTTGCACTTCAAGTGCGGCTTTCTCGGGATCGTAGACCATCCAGAAGAGCACTGCGTCGACGTTCACCGGAACAGTGTCTGACGTCAGCGTCTCTTCAGCCGCGAAGCTGGTTGTGATCACGCGCTGGTCGACCCACGCGGAAACCGTATCGACAAACGGAATGATCCAGAACAAACCCGGACCACGCAGACCAACATACCGGCCTAAACGCAGCACCACCGCTCGTTCCCATTGCCGCGCGACTTTCGGCGCTTGCGCCAGCATCAAGCCGAGGAAGATTCCGATGAAGAGCGGCACGAGATTAAACGTGACCCACCCGGCAAGACCGCCGAGCAGTACCGGCAGGAGAAAACTGACGACCGAGACGACGTTCATTCGCGGTGTTTCGACCGCGGGCAAACTGCGTTGCGTTTGAATAAGGCTAGTGATAGGACTAGACATTGCTTTTCGTCTCCTTTGTGCGCCCGCTTTGAAGTTGATCAATCAAATCATCGACTGAAAAGCCCATCGCTCCGGCTTCTTCGATAAACCGGTCGACGAGCTCTGCGAGGTGTTTTTCGTGTTCATCGCGATGATTTGCGGCGAAATGGCGGGCGCTCACAAACGTTCCCACGCCTCTTCGTGTTTCGAGGATGCCGGAGCGTTCCAACTCGGCGTAGACCTTGGCGACCGTGTTGGCATTGACGCGCAGCTCAACCGCCAACTGTCTGACAGTCGGCAGTTGCTCCCCGACTCTCAGCCGCCCCGTGGCGATCGCAAAACGGATCGCCCGCGTCAGTTGCGCGTAGAGCGGCATCGGGTGCGAAGGACTCAATGAGAACATTTCGGACATTTCGAAGTTGTACTACGACGCTAGTACAAGTAAGGTTTCGAGGCATTGTCGATTTACGATTGCTAATTGGTGATTTGCCCGCGAAAACAAGTCTTTGCAATCGGCAATCGACAATCGACAATCGTCAATGTTATCTTGTGCGGCTCTTAAACCTGCCAGTTTTGTTCGCCTTTATAGGTCGAAAGAGGAGTTTGAAGACAGTATGTCTACGCCTAATGGAAACGTGAATGCCGATGGCCGCCCGGTCGGCAAGGTCGTGCAGATTATCGGTCCCGTGCTCGACGTCGAGTTTACGGGAGGTTATCTCCCGCCGATTTATCAGGCGCTGCGTGTGGTGTCTGAGGGTTTTGACGTGCCCACTCCGATCGACGTTATTGCTGAAGTGCAGCAGCATCTCGGCGAAGGACGCGTGCGAACGGTTTCGATGACGCCGACTGACGGAATGGTGCGCGGCATGCAGGCGATCGACACCGGCGGCCCGATCACGATGCCGGTTGGCGAAGGCACGCTCGGCCGCGTGCTGAACGTGATTGGTCAACCCGTGGATACGCTCGGTCCGGTGAAGCACGACAAGCGTTATCCGATTCACCGCCATGCGCCGACGTTTGAAGAGCAATCGACCGAACTGCAGATGTTCGAAACGGGCATCAAGGTCATCGACCTGATTCAGCCGTTCTTGCGCGGCGGCAAGATCGGACTGTTCGGCGGCGCGGGCGTGGGCAAGACCGTTATCGTGATGGAGTTGATCAACAACATCGCGAAAGCGCGTTCCGGTTTCTCGGTGTTTGCCGGTGTGGGCGAGCGCACGCGCGAAGGAAACGACCTGTTGCGGGAAATGGTCGAGTCGCAGGTTATCCAGTTTGGCGAAGAGTTCAATAAGAACTTCCACGACACCGGCGAGTTTGACCTGACCAAGGTCGACATGAACGCGATCGGACAGTCGAAGGTGGCGCTGATCTACGGACAGATGACTGAGCCGCCGGGCGCGCGTTTGCGCGTGGCGTTGTCGGGTCTGACGGTCGCCGAGTACTTCCGCGATCAAGGTCTCGACGTGCTGTTGTTCATCGACAACATCTTCCGCTTCACGCAGGCGGGTTCGGAAGTGTCCGCGCTGCTCGGACGTATGCCTTCGGCCGTGGGTTACCAGCCAAATCTCGCTAGCGAGATGGGCGAAATGCAGGAGCGCATCACCTCGACCAAGACGGGTTCGGTTACTTCGATTCAGGCTGTGTACGTGCCCGCCGACGACTACACTGATCCCGCGCCGGCGACGACCTTCGCGCACCTCGACGCGGTTACCGCGTTGTCGCGACAGATCGTGGAGCTCGGGATTTATCCGGCGGTCGACCCGCTCGCGTCATCGTCGCGCATTCTCGATCCGCGCGTCATCGGCCAGGAACACTACGACACCGCGCAGGACGTGAAGCGCGTGTTGCAGCGTTACAAAGACCTGCAGGACATCATCGCTATCTTAGGTCTCGACGAGCTCTCCGACGAAGACAAACTGATCGTGTCGCGCGCGCGCAAGATTCAGAAGTTCTTCTCGCAGCCGTTCTTCGTGGCCGCGCAGTTCACGGGTCTCGAAGGCAAGTACGTCAAGCTTGAAGACACCGTGCGCGGCTTCCGCGAACTGGTCGACGGCAAGCACGACGACCTGCCCGAGCAGGCGTTCTACATGGTCGGCACCATCGAAGAGGCGATCGAAAAAGCGAAGACGATTGCTCAATAAAATATGGCGGAGAAGATTCAACTCGAAGTAGTTACACCTGAACGGCGTGTGCTCGCGGAGTCGGTTGATATGGTCACCGTGCCGGGTTTGGGCGGTGAGCTGGGAATTTTGCCGGGACACACGCCGTTGATTTCGCAGCTTCAGACGGGCGTGCTCACTTACGTGCAGGACGGAAAGAGTACTCAGTTGCACGTATCGGGCGGGTTCGTCGAGGTGCGCGACGATCACGTTTCAGTGCTGGCTGAAGTCGCCGAGCGGCCGGAAGAGATCGACGCCGCGCGTGCGAAGCTCTCGCGTGACCGGCTCGAAAAGCAACTGAATCAGTGGAGTGGAACGGAAGAGGACTTCGAGATAGCGCGCGCGAAGCTGGACCGATCGCTGGTGCGATTACAGCTTGCCTCGCCGTCTAGGTAGGATTTATCACCGCCTTCATTTCTCTCACGGCGGTTTCCAGTCCCACAAAAATCGCGCGGGCGATGATGTTGTGGCCGATGTTGTATTCGGTGATCTCGCGTATCTGCGCCAACGCGCCCACGTTTCGATACGTCAGGCCATGACCCGCCGCAACGTTCAATCCTTTACGCAGCGCAAGCTCAGCACCTTCTTTCAATCTTTGTAATTCACGCGCCGCACGTTCGGCTCCTTCGCCGTGAATTCCTCGCGCGCCGAGCGTCGCTTCCGCATAAGCCGCCGTGCAGAGTTCAACCTGCTGCGCGCCGATTTGTTGGGCCACTACGATCTGCTCCGGATCGGGATCGATAAACAAACTCGCCATGATGCCCGCTTCACGCAGCCGGTCCACCGCTTTGCTGACGACGACGATGTTAGCTTTCGCGTCGAGTCCGCCTTCGGTCGTGATCTCGTTTGGCCGTTCGGCGACGAGCGTGACGGCGTCGGGCGTTGTTTGTAACGCGATCTCGATCATCTCGTCAGTCGCAGCCATCTCCAGGTTGAGATAAGTCGTGACGGAGTCGCGCAACAACCTGATATCGAGATCCTGTATGTGACGGCGATCGCCGCGCAGGTGAACTGTGATGCCATCCGCGCCGGCTTGTTCGGCGGCCATCGCGGCGGCGATCACGCTCGGTTCGGGAGCGCGCCGCGCCTGGCGCACGGTGGCGACGTGATCGATGTTGATGTTCAGGCGTGCGGCCATGGACGCATTATAAAACCTAAGGACCTATTCTTTTAACTCGTGTACCGCTCTGATGGCGTTGTCGTAAACGCCGCGCCGCGCCTGCTGGCGAATCAATCCCACTTCGCTCAGCATACGAAAGCTGTCGCTCATCAAACTGATCTTGCTGCCTTCGTTGTGGTCCCAACGCACGGGCACTTCCTTCAGTCGTAAGCCGGCGCGAAACGCCAGGTACAGCAATTCAACGTCAAAACCGAACCGATCGACAGTCGCCGCTTCGACGAGCGGGCGGCACACCTTCATGCGAAACGCTTTGAACCCGCATTGCGTGTCCCAGAACGGCAAACCGGTCGCGAGCCGCACCGCGAGATTGAAGACTCGTCCGCCCTGCTCGCGGCGCCACGGCTGATGCACGCCGATCAGCTTGCGGTCCAGCGCGCGCGACCCAAATGTGACGTCGTACTGTCCACTCATGATCGGCTCGACGAGCTTCGGCGCTTCGGTGATCGGCGTTGAAAGGTCCGCGTCTGAAAACAAAGCGACGTCGCCGCGCGCGGCGAGCAGCCCGAGTCTCACGGCCCGCCCCTTTCCGAGGTTTGATTTGTAACTGATGACCGAAGTGCGCAGGGAGCCGCTGTCGCTGAAGATCGAGCGGGCGATTCCAGCGGTGTCGTCGGCGGAGCCGTCGTCCACGACGATCACTTCCGCGTCGGGCCAGCTTTTGCGCAAGTAATCGACGACCGCCAGCAGGGTATTCCCCAAGCGGACCGCCTCGTTATAAGCGGGGATAACGATCGAGAGAGACGCAGACATTCAGGGTGCTCATTCGCACTATAACACGGCCAATGGCCGTGTTATATTTTCGAGCGTGGAAGTAGCACAGCAATTCAAGGGTTATCGAAAGCGGGCGATTGGCTGGAAGTTTTGGATCACGGCCACGGCGGTGATCCTGCTGGCGGCGATAATTGGCGGCACGATGGGCAGTGGCCGCCGGTTCAGCGGTTTCTCTTCCATCGGCGCCCAAAATTCATATCGCGTCACCGACGCAATCGAACGCGACTATAACGAAGCGGTCGATACAATTACAGCCAACTACTCGGGCGAGATCGATCACGAGAAAGCAACGCAGGCCGCTATCCAGGGCATGCTTTCCACGCTCGACCCACACTCCGCTTATTTCCCTTACAGCGAGTTCAGGAAGCTAAAAGAAGATCAGGATTCGCGTTTCTACGGAATCGGCGTCACGATCGTGCAGCATCGCGACGGCGTTTACGTGCAGTCAGCCGTCGAAGGCACGCCCGCGGCGAAGCTCGGATTGCGGTACGGCGATCGCATACTCGAAGTTGACGGCAAAGACGCGCGCGAGTGGTCCAGCGAACAAGTTTCGAAGAACGTGCGCGGTGCGTTGGGCGAACCGGTGACGTTGAAAGTCGAGCGCGCTGGCTCGGAAGCGCCGCAGTACTTCACGATCGTTCGCGATGCGGTGCCGTTGTTGACGATTCGCAACGCCTATATGATTCGGCCCGGCACGGGTTACATCGGGCTTACCGGTGGTTTTCAGCGTTCGAGCGATGACGAGCTTTCAAAGGCGATGAAACGACTCGAAGAGCAGGGCATGCGCCAACTCGTGCTCGACTTGCGCGGTAATCCCGGTGGTCTGCTCGATCAGGCAATCGAAGTTTCGAGCGAGTTTCTGCCGCGCGGCACGAAGATAGTCTCGGTAAAAGGCCGCACCGAGTACGCGCAGCCGTTTGAGTACAAGTCTACGGGTTCCGATCCTTCAACGTTGCCGCTCGTGATCTTGATCAACCGCAACACGGCGTCGGCGTCGGAGATCGTTGCGGGCGCGATTCAGGACCACGGGCGTGGTTTGATTGTGGGCGAAACGAGTTTTGGCAAAGGACTCGTGCAGCGCATCTTTCAATTGCCGTTCAATACGGGGTTGACGTTGACGACCGCGCGTTACTACACGCCGTACGGCCGCTCGTTGCAGCGCGACTATTCGAACGGTTCGCTTTACGACTACTACACGCGTCACGATCCGGCGGACGCACCGCCGCCGCCGGGACCGCGCAATATCGATTCACCGCTTACGTTGGCTTCGCCGACGCCGCATCCGCAGACTGGACCAGGCGTGCAGACCGCGGTCGGCCGTGTGTTCTACGGCGGTGGCGGCATCACGCCGGACATTGAAATAAAGGAACCAGCGATCACCCCGCTGCGTTTGCGCATTGCCGAAGCATCGTTTCATTTCACGAGACACCTGGCGGCGGGCGTTGTACCGGGGTTGGAAGCGTACAAGGTCGAGAAGGTGCAGTACGGGAAGAACGCGCGGCCGATCGATTTTGCGATCACGGATCGGGTGTTGGAAGCGTTTCGTAATTTTGTTCGCACGCATCCCGAGAACCAGCTTCAGCCCGCGCAGATTGATGAGGAATTGGAGTTTGCGAAGTTGAGACTCCGCCAGGAGATCATCACCGCGGCATTTTCCAACGACGCCGGCGCTCGTGTCCTACTCGAGAGCGACGCGCAGGTCCTGCGCGCCCTCGAAGCGCTTCCGGACGCAAAACGATTAGCCGACAGCGCCGGCAACAGCGTGTGGCAAGGCTAACGCGCGAACTTGCCAACGCTTTCAGCGTTGTTTTTCAAAAGAAATATGTTGTCCCCAGGGTTGTCACTGCGCTCCAACCCTGGGCTCCAAGTTGCGAACGCCTTCGGCGTTAGTCGCTTCGGCGTTAGTCGTTTCGGCGTTAGTCGCTTCGGTACTTGATAACCCGTTCGCCGTAACGCCAACGGCGTTCGCGAGTTTCAGCCCAGGGTTGCTTCAACCCTGGGATCAAGACCCCTCCACCGCTAGTAAACCCTGAAAGGGTTGGCGAACATGAAGACGCTCCTTCTCACCGCACTGATTTTGTTCCTGACGCCGCTCG
>DASUPR010000244.1:0-6312 GCA_036281015.1 Pyrinomonadaceae bacterium | reverse complement strand
TGTGGCTGCGCTAATGGAGCTGTTGAATGAATTGAACGACTTCAACGCGGACCCGGCGAACTCATCGGAGTCTGACGTGTTCGCGGTGCGTGAAGCGTTGGAGGCGCTGGTGATCATGCTGGCGCCGTTTGCGCCGCACGTCGCTGAGGAGATGTTCGAGGGTTTGGGCCACAGGGGCGGCTTGTTGAAACAGGCGCGACGCTGGCCGGTTGCGGATCCTGAGCTCGCCCGCCGTGAAGAGCTGGAGATCCCGATCCAGGTGAATGGAAAACTGCGCTCGCGAGCGATCGTCTTGCCGGGCGTGTCTGAAGATGAACTGCGTCAGTTGGCTCTCGCCGATGAGCGTGTACGTGCGTTCATCAACGGTAGAGAAGTGTTGAAGGTGATCGTCGTCCCGGAACGTCTCGTAAACGTTGTCATAAGGTGATGTATACTCCTCATAGATGAAAGAATGCCCCAAGTGCAGGCGGTGTTACCCGGACGAAACCAGTCACTGCCCTCAGGACGGTGAACCGACTGCACCAACCATCTCAGGCGAACCCACACTCGATGCCCGCTACCTGCTCGAACGACGTCTCGGGCAAGGCGGTATGGGTGCGGTGTTTCAGGCGCGGCACATCTTTCTCAAAACAGCACACGCGATCAAAGTGATCCTTCCCGATCTGGTCGGAAACGATCCGATGCTGACCACGCGATTTCGCCAGGAAGCCCTTGCCGCCGCGGCGATTCGTCATCAGAACATCATTGCCGTAACCGACTTCGGCGTCGTGCGCGGCACGATGCCGTTTCTGGTGATGGAGTTTGTCAAAGGCCGTTCGTTGCAGGAGATCATGGCGACGGAAGGCGCGATGCCGCCGCAACGCGCGTGGGAGTTTATTTCGGCAATCGCTGCCGGCGTCGGCGCGGCCCACAAGCAGAACATCGTGCATCGCGATCTGAAGCCGCTCAACATCATGGTCCAGGACGACGTGCCGATCGCCGAGGGCGTGAAGATACTCGACTTCGGTTTGGCCAAGATCAAATCAGGCGAGTTGCTCGGATCGTTTATTCAGGCGCAGACGAGTGGTCTGATGGGTTCGCCTTTTTATATGGCGCCCGAACAGTGGTCCGATGAGGAGCCGGACGCGCGCGCGGACATCTACAGTCTCGGAGTGATTCTTTTCCAGATGCTTTGCGGTGAAGTGCCTTTCAAAGGTTCTTCGATTCCGTCGATTATGAAAAAGCATCTGACGATGCCGCCGCCGAGTTTTCAGTCGATGGGCGTAACGGTGCCGCCGGCGATTGAAGCGGTTGTGCGGCATGCGCTCGAGAAGGAACCCGCCGCGCGTATCGATTCGATTGAGACGTTCTTAAAAGAGCTGAGCGCTGCGATCAACTCGACGCCGTTCGTCGGCTCGTTGCGCGAGACGGTGGCGATGGATCCGAACCGCACGATGGCGTCGGCGGTTACGACGCTTAATCCTCCAGTAGATCTGGCAGCGACCACGACGCAACCGCCTGTAGGTAAAGACACTCAGTTTGCTGCGTCTTTAGACTTGTCCGAAGCTGGGGTAAGCCGCACGGAATTAAAGCCCGTTGAAGATCCCGAGACCACCCACGTGCAGCGCGAAGTTAAACCCGCGGTGGTTCCCAGTCAGCCGTCGAAACCAGTCAGGCAGACGATCGATATCGCGCCGCAGCGGCGAGTTTCTCCGCTCTGGATTATCGGCGCGGCGGTTTTGGTTTTGATCGTCGCCGGACTCGGCATCAGCGGTTATTTGCTGTTCCGTTCCAGACAAGTTCCGGTCGATCCGGGCCCCACGCCCACGCCGACGATCGCGAGCAACAGCAAAGCTGATCTCATCGCTATCGAAGGTGGCTCTTTCTTTATGGGGCGGAATAGTGGGCCGCCGGAAGAGACGCCTGCGCATCCGGTCGACGTGCCCACATTCCAGATGGATCGCACCGAAGTTACCAATACTGAGTACGCCGACTTCGTTCGGGAAATGAAACATGCGCCGCCGAGTCACTGGGCCGGCGACAAGCCGCCCTTCGGCCAGGAGCTTTGGCCGGTTGTTAATGTCACGTACAACGATGCACTCGCTTTTGCTGCGTGGCGATCGAAACGCGATGGTGCGGGTTATCGGCTACCGACAGAAGAGGAGTGGGAGTTCGCGGCCCGCAACGGCTCACAGGCTGATCTTTATCCATGGGGAACGGCCTGGGTCGAGAATGCGGCAGTCGTGAAGGAAGCAGCGCCTGCTCCGGTCGGATCGCACCCCGAAGGAAAAAACAGGTGGGGAATCATGGATCTGGTTGGAAACGTGTGGGAGTGGACCTCTTCTAAAACTTCGGTCTATCCAGGGAATTCGAGAGTCGTTCCCGCTGAGTTCCGCGATTGGGTGACCATTCGCGGCGGCTGCTATGTGAGCGATCCGGCCCGTTTGGATAAGCCGGTGACCGCGCTTATGCGTGACTTTGTGCCGGCTTCGACGAAAAACACGCTGCTGGGCTTCCGGCTCGTGCGCAGTGGGCCTTAAGTCACATTAGCTCATCCGGAAAAGCTGATCTACAATCCAGCATAGCAATTCTTCAGTGACCCAGACGTTGTTTACAGAAAACGGTTTATCAGCCGAGGTTAGTCTCAATATTAGCAATCCACACAGTAGTAGGAGAGTAATGATGAGAGCCAACGCAATACTGCGCGCGGCGTTTTTGCTTTCCGTCGCCGTATGTTTGAGTCTTTCCGTTGCCGGCCGCGCGCTGGCGCAGGACGTCGGTGCAGACGTCGGCGGCGGCGCCGGTATCTTCCGCGCGAAGAACCCTGAAACGAAAAAGAAGGGGACCACCACCAAACCGTCCGCGACTGCGAAGCCGGGAACGAGACCGACTAGCGGCGCTCGTGCGCGTTTGGCCGAACGAGTAGAAGACTTGCTCGACAAAGGTAACCAGGCGCGCGATGCACGAGATTTCGCCGGCGCTGAAGAGTCGTACAAGGAAGTCTTGAAACTAAGCCCGCGCGATGCGCGCGCTGCTTACGGTTTGGGAAACGTTTACGCCGATCAGCAACGTTGGGACGATGCGGAAGCTGCGTATCGCAACTCGGTTGCGTGGGCGCCCAAAGATGCGGATGCGCACGTGGCGTTGAGCGTGGTGCTGGTGCAACCGCGCACCGGTGGCGACAACGCGAAGCGTTTCGCCGACGCGGAAGCGTTTGCGCGCAAGTCGGTGCAGATCGATCCGAAGAATGCAGTTGGTTGGGACCGTTTGGGCGTGGCGCTGCAAGCACGTGGTTTGGCCAACAGCGAGACTGAGCATTCCTACCGGCGCGCGATCGATCTCGATCCGCAGTTTGCAGTTGCGTATGCGCACCTCGCGCGAATGCTGAATCGCGCCGGACGTCCCGGTGAAGCGGCGCCGTTGTATGAAAAGGCGACTGAGCTAGCGAAAGATCCGGCGACGTTGAACCTGATTGCCGAATCGCTGCAGGCCGAACAGTTGTGGCCGCAGTCGGAACCGGTCCTGAAGCGGGCGCTGGAACTCGATGCGCGTAACCCGACGTCGCTGATGCTCATGGGCCGGATGCTCGTGGTTTACAAGCGCTACCAGGAAGCCGAGCCTTATTTAAAGTCGGCGACGGAAGTGAGCTCGCGTGCGTTTCAGCCGTTCAATTTACTCGGCCGCGCTTATCTCGGCATGGAACGGTTTAGTGACGCGGAAGCAACTTATGAAAAGGCGTCAGCTTTTGTAGCCGCCGGTGATAAGAAGCAGCTTGCCGGAGTGTTTGGCTTTGAAGGCGTGGGAGACGGTTATCTGAAGTTGAAGCAGAAAGACAACGCCGCGCGCGCTTATCAACGCGCGTTGGAGCTCGATCCGAGCAACAGCGGCGCGGCGCAGAAGTTACAGCGAGCGCGTGCGAATTGATTTGAAAGTGCTGGTTGAGAGTAGAAATCAAATCTGATTGTCGTCTTGAGGTTCCGCCCAAATGAAGACTTGCCCCAAGTGTAATCGTACTTTTCCGGATGAAGGTCAGAAGTTCTGCACGTTTGACGGTGGGCTGTTGATAGCTCCACAGACCTTCGATCCGAATGCGACGATGCGCGCTACGTCGATCGATTTGAATGCGGCGTCGGAGAGACCGACGAGCCGTGACCTGCCGGATCTGAACGCGACGATTATTGAGAATTATCCCGCAACGGTCGCGCTGCCGCGCAACACTGGACCAACGGGACAGCCAACGACGGCCGATACCGCGGACTTCGGTCAACCGGCAGCACCACCGCCGGCTCCGCCTCCGCCGCCAACTCCAGCGCCGCCACCTCCAGTTGCGGCTGCGCCACCACCGCCTCCGCCCGCGACAAGTGGATCGTTGGCTAACGCTGCGACTGGACCTGTCACTACATCGACGGGACCGGTGGGCCAACAACAAGCTCCTTCCGCGTCTTTGCCGCCGGTCGCGGCAAAGAAGAAGTCGAAGCTGCCGTGGATCATCGCGGGCGTCCTGGCGTTTCTGTTACTCGGAGGCGGTGCAGTTGTGGCCGCGTTCTTCCTCGTGGTGAAACCGAAGTTGGACGAGATGGCCGCGGATCGCGATCCCCGGGTAGTTGTCCAACCGAGCCCCGCGGTGGCAACACCGGAACCGACCATCGAACAACCTTCGCCGACACCGGACGACACGTTTGTGCCTCCACCAAATGCGACGGAGTTCACGAGTTCCAGCGATGGTCTCCAAGGGCCGCTTGCGGAACACTATTTCGATTTCAGTTTTTACTATCCCAACTCCTGGGAGCGCATTCAAAGAACGGGCGCGCAAAGCTTTGTTGAAGTCGAGCGCAGAATACCGCCTGATTTCACGCAGGAGAATTTTGTGGTTGGCTGGTATACCAGCACGGGAACATTTGTCGGCGACCTGCCGAGCTATCCCAAACGCGTCGAGGAGTTCAGCGCGAGGTTGGCGAAGCAGTACCCGGAATACCGCAAGGTTTCTGAGGGTCCGACCAAAGTTAATTCCATGGACGCCTACGAGTTCAGGTGGGTGGGTCATTCAAAGGGAACGGAAAAGGGCGATCTGGATTTGTGGGGACGCGTTATCTTTGTGCCGACTGGAAAACAAGGCGAGGTGACCGGCGCAACTTTGAGTATGGTCACGACATCCCTTGCGCCGGAACTGTCATCTGTGGAAGATGTGGGTACAAAGGGCGAGGCGCCGGTGATTCTCGATTCGTTCAGGTTCGGAAAGAAGAATTAAATCCTCATGGCATTAAAGAAGCAGGAAACAGGGGCCATAAAGTTTTGGACGCCTCTGCGGGTTGTGTCCACGCTGATCGTGCTGGGAATGCTCGCGGCGTTTGGCGTGGCGAGTTGTAATTCAAACGACCCCGAGCCCCGGAATTCAAAGCCGTCCGCCTCTTCGACTGGAAATGCAGCGACAACGATGTTGCCCGCGGTTGTGCTCGACACCGAGATGAAGAGCGCAAACGGAGACGAACCGATCAAACTCTCAAACTACTCGGGAAAGGTCTTGCTGGTTAATCTTTGGGCGACGTGGTGTGGACCGTGCCGAAGAGAAACTCCGGAGCTCGTCAGGTTGCACCAGGAGTATCACGATCGCGGTTTGGAAGTAGTCGGATTGTCGACCGAAGATCCGGTTGCGTCAGAGCAGACCGTGCAGGAATTTGTGCGTGTTTTTAACGTCGGCTATCGAGTCGGTTGGGCGCCGCGTGAAGTAGCGATTGCGCTGATGCGAGGCCGGACGTCGATTCCGCAGAGTTTTATCGTCACGCGCGACGGGCGCATTGCCAAACACTTTCTTGGTTTTCACCCACAGAACACACCGCCGCAACTCAAGCAGGCGGTCGAAGAAGCACTTTCAGATACGGCCAGTTCGCGTTAGCTCAACGCCGGCGATCCAGCATCGACGGCGCGGGTTTTTCATCGTCCTTTTCGCCGGTTTCATCCTCTTCGTCAGTTTGTTGTAGTCCCTCGGCGACAGCTTGCTTCGCCTTACGTTCCAGCTCTCTCATCTCCGCCTTGGCGCGCTCGTCGGCCTGGTCCATTGGGGCCGGTTCGTTCAGTTCGTCCTGGGTTGTAATTTTGTTTTTGTCGATACTCATTTCTGTTCTCCGGCAACTAGGCTAACAAGCCACCGGTTACATAAAACTTGCGGTGTTTTTGTGCTTTTGTGTTTTTCGATCGTGGCCCTGAGCCCCATCTGTTAGGCGACCGACGCTGAGTGGTAGACGAGCAATGCCGAGGGCATTCGCTAATTTTAGCCCAAGGTTGGAACAACCTTGGGTTCAAAGTGTCTTTACCGTTGCAACGCTGAAAGCGTTG
>DASUPR010000243.1:0-2774 GCA_036281015.1 Pyrinomonadaceae bacterium | reverse complement strand
CTGTGGATCGGCACTGACGGCCGCGGCGTGTTTCGCGTTTCAAAAGCCAAGACTCAGCGCTTCACCTTCGACGGCACTGCCGGCGGCCTGCGCTCGGATCACGTCTACGCGATCTTCGCGGATCGCGAAGGCGTGATTTGGTTTGGCACGGATCGCGGTGTCTGCCGTTACGATCCGCACGCGCCGCGCGTCGAGTCAGTCAGCGAAAACAGCGACAGCAACTTCGTCCGCGCGCTTTACCAAACCAGCAACGGCAAAACGATCGCCGGCACAAATCGCGGTCTGTTTGTTTACGACGACAAAACCGCTGCGTGGACGCTTGTTCCGGGACTGGGCCAGAACATCATCTACGCCGTCGCCGAAGATCGATCGCAGCGCTTACTCGTCGCGTCGGTCAGCGGTTTTTACGTTTCGCTGAAACAATCGGCGCCGGTGGAAGAACAGCAGTTCGCGCGGCTCGAATCCGGTGCGCTTACGGCCGATGGCGTCGGCAGTGTACGTGCGATTGCGCAGTTCAATGGCGCGAGTTATTACGCGATCTTCGGCCGCGGCGTTGACCGGCTTGACGGCGGGCGCGCGAGTTTGACGTGGACCAACGGTGCGCCTGGCTCGCGTGAAGTTTTGAGTCTGCTGGCTGATGGAGATGCGAGGCTTCTGATCGGCACGGCAAAAGACGGCGTGCTTGTGTCTGATGGAAAGACGGTTCGCGATGAGCCTGCGTTCGCGATCCTGAAAGGTCCGGCGGTGCGTTCGATGGCGCGCACGGCCGATGGCTCGCTGTGGTTTGGCACTTCGTCCGGTGTCTATCTCTGCCGCGCTGAAGGCGGCTGCACACTGGCATTGCAAAACGTCAATACGCATTTCGTGGTCGCCGGAGAAGCAAACGAGATTTGGTGTGGCACGCGCGGCAATGGTCTGGTGCGGATTCTGTTGGATCCGGTCGTTGGGCCAGTAGTTTCTGAACTCGACTCCGAACAGGGTTTGCCGACGCAGAACGCTTTCGCGGTCTTGCCGCAGCGCAAAGCTGACGGCTCCGATATGTTACTGATCGGAACCAACCGCGGCATCGCGCGTTACGAACCGGGGCGCTTTGCGCCGTCGCTATCCGTGACGCGCATTCTCAGCAAACGCGTACACGCTGCGTCAGAACTCCAGGCCGGCTTGAATCTCGAATACCCGCAGAACAGTCTGCTGCTCGACGTAACAGCGATCAGCAGCCGCACGTTTCCGGAGCAGTTTCAATACGCGTTTACACTGACTGACAGCGGCGGCCAAACAGTCAAACAGAAACTCGCGCGCGATTCGCAGTTCACGATGGAAGGACTGAAGCCGGGCAAGTACACGGTGACGGCGCGCGCGTTCACGAAGGACCTAACGCCTTCCGAACCGCTCACGTTTTCGTTCACCGTTGCGAAGGCGCCTTTTCCGTGGACCTCGACGGCGCTGGCGATTCTGTTAGCCCTCGCACTGCTTGCATTGTTGTGGGCCATTCTCGAACGCCGCCGCATCGTCGCGACCAGCGCGGCGCTCGTCGACGCCAATCGCGAGCTTGCAGACGCGCGGCTCAATCTCGCGAACGAAGCAGAACGCGAACGCCGCCGCATCGCACGTGACCTGCACGATCAAACACTCGCCGATCTTCGTCACCTTGCACTGTTGACCGATCAGATCAAAACCAACGGCGAGCCCCCACGTGAACACGCCAAACAGACCACGGCTCTGCGTAATGAGATCGAATCGATCTCGCAGGAAGTGCGTCGCATTTGCGAAGACCTCAGCCCGTCTGTTCTGCAAAACGTCGGCTTTGCAGCGGCACTGGAGTTTGCTTTGTCACACGCCGTGCAGGATGCGCCCGCAGAAAAGCGGTTCGAATACGAGTTTCACTGCGACGAGGCGATCGAAGAACGAAGCGAGTTGCCGCCGAGCGTGCAGATGCAGATCTATCGCATCGTGCAGGAAGCGGTGAACAACATCTGGCGGCACGCCGGCGCGACCGAAGTAAAGATGTTCGTCAACAGCGGACCCGAAGGTGATTTCTCACTGCGAATCGAAGACAATGGCTGCTCTTTTGAATCAGAGCCAACAAATTCGGAAGGACGCGGACTCGCGAACATGCGCGCGCGTGCAGGACTGATCGACGCACACATCGCGTGGCAACAGCGCGAGGGCGGCGGCACGGTGTTCACGCTTCACAGGAAAGCCGCGCATGCAGCCGCGCCGTCACGTTGATGTCACACATGATCGACAAACCAGTGGTCGCGCTTGAATCGACGGTGATCGCGCACGGCTTGCCACAACCGATAAACCTGGAGACCGCGCGGATTTTGGAAAGTATTGTTCGCGCTTGCAGTGCGCAGCCGGCAACCATCGCCATCGTCAACGGCGAGTTATGTGTTGGGGCAACGGACGAACAAATTCAATCACTGGCCAACGACAGCAACGTCAAGAAAATCAGCAAACGCGACATTCCGATCGCCGTTGCAAAAAAGTGGACCGGAGGCACAACTGTATCCGCCACGCTCTGGATCGCTGAACGCGCGGGAATCAAAGTGTTTGCGACCGGCGGAATCGGCGGCGTTCATCGCGGCTCGTTGCCCGATGTTTCAGCCGATCTGCCGGAGCTGGCGCGTACACCGATGATCGTCGTGTGTTCGGGCGGAAAGATCGTCCTCGACTTGCCGGCGACTCGCGAATGGCTCGAAACATACGGCGTGACCGTCGTTGGTTTTCAAACCGACGAGATGCCCGCGTTCTATTCACGAACCAGCGGCCTG
>DASUPR010000242.1:0-6591 GCA_036281015.1 Pyrinomonadaceae bacterium | reverse complement strand
CGAGATCTTCCATCGAACCGATCGTCGAGTGCGCATTTGCCGGATTAGTGAAGATCAACTCGTTCATGAGCAGAAACGCGTTCACGTACGGTTGATTGTCATAACGCAGTCGCTTTTCTTCCTGCACGGCATGGCGCTGGTTGTCGAGGTTCTCCTGCGTCACTTTCAGCGAGCGCATGCGATCGCTCTCGAGCCAGAAAGCCAGCGGCAGGTAGTTTGACGGCAACGTTTCGAAATAATTGGTTCGTTCGGTCGAGGTGGTCCCATTCATGGTCCCACCGGCGTTGAAGATGTACTGGAAATGAGCCGCCTTCGGAACGTTCTCCGAGCCCTGAAACATCATGTGTTCGAAGAGATGCGCGAAACCGGTGCGGCCTTCGCGTTCGTTGCGCGAGCCGACGTCGTAATACACGGCGACGGAGACGACTGGAATCGCACGGTCGGGACTCAAAACCACGCGTAAACCGTTGGCCAGAGTAAATTCTTCGATTGGTGTAGGTGGTAATTGAAACGTGTCTGCCACGAGTTTGTTTTCTCTATCAGAAACAAAGACGTGCTTTACCGTTTGAGAGGACTGGTAAAGCACTGCTTTGGGGGGTGGTTAATTGAATGTCGATTTTCGATTGCCGATTGCGAATTGTTTACTACAGCTTTCAAATCGGCAATCGGCAATTGCAAATCGTCAATGAATGAGTTTCAAACCTTGTTGTCGGCGATTAGGCCGCGGAGTTCTGCGCGCAGCCGTTCAATCTCGGCGAGTTTCTGTCTGACGCGTTCAAACAATGCCGATTGAGTTTTGATACCTTCGTCGATTAGAAATCCTGCTGCTTCGGCGCGGCTGCGGAACACGCCCGCCTGGACCAACGCCTCCAGTTTTTCCTGCGCTTCCGGCGAAATCTTTACTGCCACAACGTAATCATCTTTCGCTGAGATTGCCTTTTCGATAGTCCTGCTGATGTCGCGGCCAATCGCGCTCAACGACTCCGGAATTCGCGACGCAATATCGCGCACCGAAGAGGCGGTGCGGCCCTGATCGTCGTGCACATCGCGGTCGTCGTCGTCGCGCAGCATCAGGTCGTCAATGCGTTCCGGATTGGAGGGTTCTTCTTTGTGATACGGACTGCTCATTTCGTAAAAGACTCCTTTAGTAACTTCTGAATTCCACTGTCCGTCTTACGATTTGTCTCATGGGTAGGTTCATTCTACGGAGCGCCGGAAACAAAGGTCAAGCAAGAGCACAACCTTGCCCGTCCATCCGGCATCCGTTATAGTGCAGCCCTGAACTGTCGCGGAGCAAAGAGGTTAGCAGTGAAAAGAATTTGGGCTCAACTCACAGTCGTCCTGGTCATTTGCACCCTGGTGATTCCGGGGTTCGTTTTCGCACAACAAACTCAAACGCCGCCGGGTGGCGCTTCAAGCGGAAGGCCCGGCAACGGTTTGCCCAATCGCAGGCCGCCGGCGCGCGGCCCGAGCGCCAAAACCGCCGAGGTCGAGCGCGATTTCGACGAAGCGCTCAAGGTGGTCCGGGAGCAATACGTCGACGGCCGCAAGCTGAACTACAACGACGTCTTCAAGTCGTCGATCCTCGGCATGCTGCGTTCGCTCGATCCGCACTCCAACTACTACGACCGCGAAGAGTTTGAAGAGCTGAAAACAGATCAACGCTCCGAGTATTACGGTATCGGTGCTTCGATTCAGAACTATCTCTACGGCGACCAGATCGACACCTACATTACAGCGACTTTCGACGGTTCTCCGGCGCAGCGAGCAGGTCTCCGTTATGGTGACCGCATCGTTGAAGTCGACGGTGTGAAGATGAGCGGCAAGGCATCCATCGAGGTTCGCGACAAGATCCGTGGGCCGCGCGGATCGGCTGTCAAACTCACGCTCGAGCGCGCTGCCGACAAGCGAATCGATAACGTGAGCATCATTCGCGACGCGGTGCCGCAGCCTTCTATTCCTGACGGTTACATGCTGAAACCCGGCGTCGGTTATATCGACATGACGCGTGGTTTCAACTACACCACGACCGATGAGTTACTCGATCAGCTCACGAAGCTCCATGCGAAAGGCATGACGTCGCTCGTGCTGGATCTCAGAAACAATCCGGGCGGTTTTCTCGATCAGGCGATTCACGTTGCGGAGGTGTTTTTGCGCAACGGCCAGTTGATCCTGACGCAAAAGGGAAGAAACGGATTCCGCGACAACACTTACGAGTCGCGAAACAACTCGCCCGACATGACGCCGCTCGTGATTCTTATCAACGAGAACACCGCGTCGGCTTCGGAGATCGTTGCCGGAGCAATGCAGGACCACGATCGCGCGGTGATTGTCGGCAAGACGAGTTTTGGTAAAGGCCTGGTGCAGAGCATCATCCCGCTCGAATACGGCGCCGGCTTGACGCTTACGTCAGCTAAATACTTCACGCCTTCGGGCCGTTTGATTCAACGCGATTACACGAACGGCGGCTTTTACGATTATTACACCCACGGTGCGGGCGTCGGACGCCCGGCGGAACCAGCGAAACCGACTGGTCCCGAGAGAAGGACAGACACCGGCCGCGCGGTTTATGGCGGTGGGGGAATCGCGCCGGATGAAACTGTTGGCGCACGAACAACCAACCTGTCGCAGCGGCGTTTGCTGAGTCCGATATTCGCCTTTTCACGCGAGTTCGTGAATGGTCGCATTCGCGGCTTTGAAACTAACCGTAGCGCGCGCCTCAACTTCGAGCACGAACTTCAGCCGGGTGAACTCAGAATCACGGACGCGATCTTCAAAGCGTTTCGCGACTATGTGACGAGCGATCCGAAGTACAAGACTTCGGCGGCTGTGATTGATCGCTACCGTCCGTTCGTCGAGATGGAACTGCGGTTCAATCTCGTCACGGCTGCATACGGACGCGTCATGGGCGACCGCGTGTTCATCATGACGGACGATCCGCAGGTTGCGAAAGCTGTTGACGTTGTGCCGAAGGCACGCGATCTCGCTTCGGCAATCAGCCACAGATAAAACACGCGGGCGTTTCAGACGTAAAACAGAGTCTTGCCTCTAAAACCGCTCTGTGATACGTTCGCTCACATGAAACGCACCAATCGACCACCCAAAGCACTGGTAAACACCGAGGAGTTGGGACGCGCGGTGCGCCGGCGGCGTGAAGAACTCGGTCTCAGCCTCCGTGATGTAGCTGATAAAACCTCAGTTTCTGCTTCCACGCTCTCACGCATTGAAAACGGCACAGGCAAACCCGACGCAGACAATATCGCGCGGCTGACGGCATGGCTCGAAGTCCCGGTCGAACGAATTCTCAGCGCCCGCTCGTCGCAGGATGAATCGTCGCAAGCGGCTGTGGTCTATTACCCGCAGGAACCCGTGCCGGAGATTGTCGAAGCGCATCTTCGTGCCGATCGTAATCTCACGCCGGAAACTGCTTCCGCACTCTCGGAACTTTTCCGCGTCGCGTACGCGCAGTTCAGTCGAAACTCTGATAGGCCCGCGAAAAAGCGGCGTTGACCTCCGGTGTTGCTCGGTCCTCTACCTCCAGGCGAGAAGTGGCGTAACTTCGAACTGAAAGCCATGGCCCTGCGCGAGTTTGCTCGCGTTAGACCAGACGTGTCTCTCAATCCTTTCGAGCTCGCGCAGTTTGCGAACCTCATGGTCATCGAATTCGAACAGCTAAAAGGACTCAGCGAACGTGCGCGCGAACACCTGCTTGGACCAGCTTCGGAAGCATGGTCCGGCGGCGCCTGCACCCTGCCCGACGGCATGAAACTCGTCATTCTCAATCCCAATCACGGCGCCGCACGCACCAAAGCGACGTTGATGGAAGAGATCTGTCACGTCTTCCTGGCCCATCAACCGAACCGCCTCTCTGTCGTGACCAAAGACGAACGCGGCAAGGTGATGAACCGCGATTACCGCAGGACCGATGAAGAGGAGGCCTACGGCGTCGGCGCCGCGGCCCTCGTTCCTTACGCCGCACTGAAAAGACTCCTGTTGCAGGGCAAGAGTTCACGCGAAATTGGGGTACACTTTCGCGTCAGCCGCGACTTGGTGGAGTACCGGATGAAAGTTACTCACCTTTGGCGGGACTTTAAGGATGTTGCGGTAGAATAGTTGGCCAGATGAGCGAAAGATTGAAAGAAGCAGTACCGGAGCTGAGCACGATCGACAAGCTGCGGATGCTGCACGACATCACAAAGAAGATCAGCCGTTCTTTGGATCTCCAGGAAGTCCTCAACCTGGTGATGGACACGCTCGACTCGCTGATTCCTTACGACGCTGCCGGTATTTTTGTGCTCCAGTGCATCGGCGACGAGTGCGAGTTCAAGTCCGAATCGGTGCGGGGCTACGACATCGACGAGCTCTCAGATTTGCACCTCAAGTTGGGCGAGGGATTTATCGGCAGTGTGGCTTTGAGCGCGACGCCGATAATTTCGCCTGACGTGCGAAACGATCCCGTCTACATCAACGCGCGCGATAAGACACGCTCTGAAATGGTCGCGCCGATTATCTCGAACGACGAGGTTATTGGCGTCTTCGATCTCGAAAGCGATCAGTTCAACGCGTATTCCGAAGACGATCTCGATGTGTTGATGATGCTTGCGTCGCAAGTGGCCATCATCATCGAGAAGGTGATGCTGCACGAGCAGTTGATTGAGAAGAAACGGCTCGAGGGCCAGCTCGAAGTCGCACGTCAGGTGCAGTTGGAACTGTTGCCGCCGCACGATCCGGAAATCGCAGGATACGACGTCAGCGCCTACAACTTTCCGACCGAAGAAGTCTCAGGGGATTACTACGACTGGGTAAAAATCTTTGACGACCAGATTGGCATCGTCATCGCCGACGTCGCCGGCAAAGGTGTGCCTGCGGCGATTCTGATGGCGTTCCTGCGCGCGAGTTTGCGAGCGGCGTCGCACATCGGGTACGCCACGCACATCTCGATGGCGAAGGTGAACTTCCTGCTGTGGGAGTCGATTGAACGGAACCAGTTTGTCACGGCGTTCTACGGCATTCTCGACTCGGCGAAAGGTACGCTAGCGTACTCAAACGCGGGTCACAATCCGCCGTTGCTGCTGAATGCGGCCGGCACTTCGCGCTTTATCGACAAAGGCGAACAGCCGCTCGGGATGTTTAGCGAAACGAGGTATCACGAGTATTACCTCGAATTTGAGCCGGGCGACGTGCTGGTGCTTTATACGGATGGCGCGACTGAAGCCGCGAGCCCGTCAGGCGAAGAGTTTGGGCGCGAACGGCTGGCGCAGGCAGTGAAAGATAATTACGACAAGCCCGCGCGCGAGATGATTGCGAGTTTGCAACTCGCGATCTTGAAGTGGACCGACAACGCCGGCGCGAACGACGACGTTACGTTCTTTGTTATCAAAGCACTCAAATAACAAACGCGGGAGGCGTGTCCCATGTGAGAGCAGCCTCCCGCGTTGCTAATTCCTGGACGATTTGTGATTCTAGTGTGCGGTCAGCGAGCAGTGGGCGTGATCTCCGCCCGGTGCTAGTGGAGCACGATAATCGCCAAAGTGAAACTCAGCTTCGGCCTCCGACAAAGCATACACATCGAAGCCATACGCATCGAGATAGTCTGCCAAATCATCGGGGGAAAGAAGATATACGGCAGGCGAATAACCCGCTTCAACACGAATTTCCAGCAGGCGCTCGATTACTTCAAGTGGTGCAAAGCATGTAACAGGATCTCTGTACGTTGCCATGTGTCCAGCGCCTTTCTTCCAAAATCAGGGCCGCGGTCCAAATTCTCGCTTACCGCCCGCGTACCCCTCGGTGAATAACCGTAACGACGACTTTGATGTACGCAGAACGAAACTAGTTTGTTCGCCACGCAATCTTTTGACGCGCGACCATAGCGAAAAGTTCCTGAATCAAAATGAGTAGCCAACAACCAAACGTAACCAGCCCGCCTCCGGCTCCGCCGCCACTAAATTTCGTCGCCATTTTGCGGGAGATGCTGGCCGCGTCGGACAAAGTCAGCGACCTGATTTTCAGTCCCGGACGCCCGCCGCAAATCGAGCTCGCGGGCAAGCTGGCGCCGGTTCGTATCGCCGGCCTGGAAAAACTGACGCCGGCCCACACCGCCGGTATTGCGAAGTTGATCATTGGCAATCAACAAGCGGCGCTGGATAGTTTGGAAAAGAGCGGTTCGGCGGACTTGTCGTTCAGTGTTCCCGGCGACGCGCGTTTTCGCGTCAACATCTTCAAACAACGTGGCACTCACGCGATCGTGATGCGCGTGATCCCGATGCGTCCGCCGCGTTTCAGCGACTTCAATCTTCCCGAACAACTGAAAGAGATCGCCGACATCAAGAACGGAATCGTGCTGGTCACTGGACCGACCGGCAGCGGCAAGAGCTCGACGCTCGCGGCCATCATCGACCTGATCAACGAGACGCACTACTACCACATCGTCACGATCGAAGATCCGATCGAGTTTCTCCACATGCACAAGAATTCCACGATTCACCAGCGCGAGCTTCATTCCGACACTCCGAGTTTTGCTATTGCACTGCGCGCCGCGTTGCGCCAGGCGCCGAAAGTGATCCTCGTGGGCGAGATGCGCGACCGCGA
>DASUPR010000241.1:0-2110 GCA_036281015.1 Pyrinomonadaceae bacterium | reverse complement strand
AACAAGATCGAAATACAGTTCAAAGTTAATGGCAAGCAGCAGCGGGTTGAGGTGTTTCCGATGGCGCGGCTGTTGGATGTGCTGCGGGAGGAGTTGAAGCTCACCGGCACCAAGGAGGGGTGTGGGGAAGGAGAATGTGGGGCTTGTACCGTCGTCGTCGATGGAAGGATTGTTAATAGTTGCCTGGTTCCGGTGGGCCAGGTTGAAGGCAGTGAGATAAAGACAATCGAGGGTGTCGCGAATGAAGAAGAGCTTCATGCCGTGCAGGCAGCGTTCATTGAACATGGCGGGGCGCAGTGTGGGATCTGCACGCCGGGAATGGTGCTGGCCGCTGTCGATCTACTCGAACGCAATCCACACCCGACGGAAGCCGACATCCGCACCGCACTCGCCGGAAATCTGTGCCGCTGCACAGGTTACATGAAAATTTTTGAATCCGTGGTTAAAACACGCATCACTTAAATGCGGGCTTACATTCCAAACTATCAGTTAACCACCCCGCGCTCGCTTGCGGACGTGCTGTCTCTGCTCGCGAACGAACCGGGAGTTTGGAAGCCGTTCGCCGGCGGCACCGATCTGATGGTCCTGCTCGAAGCCGGTAAGCTCGAACACCATAATTACGTCAACCTCTGGCACCTCGCAGAACTGCGCGGCATCGATACCTCCGGCGCTCACGTCACGCTCGGCGCGCTAACAACTTACACCGACGTTCAAGCGCACCCGGTCTTGCGGAACGAGTTTCCGATGCTCTGCCGGGCGGCCAGCGAAACCGGCGGGCTCGCAATTCAGAACCGCGGCACGCTCGGCGGCAACATCGTCAATGCGTCGCCCGCCGCGGATTCACCGCCCGCTCTGCTCGCCTACGATGCCGAACTTGAGTTAGTCTCATCGCAAGGTTCCCGTTGGCTTCCGTATCAGGACTTTCACACCGGCTACAAGCAGATGCGCATTCGTCCTGACGAACTGCTGGCGCGAATCCGGCTGCCGCGCAACACAGCCGGCGCCACGCATTACTATCGCAAGGTTGGAACGCGAAAAGCGCAGGCGATCTCCAAAGTCTGCTTTGCCGCGATTGGTCGGACAAACAACGGTCACGTCGACGACGTGCGATTGGCTCTCGGGAGCGTAGCGCCGATTGTCGTCCGTTGCGTGCAAACCGAAGCGGCAATCAAAGGTCAAAAGCCCGACGACGCAACGGTGAAATCAGCAAAGGCGAGCCTGTTGCGCGAGATCTCTCCCATCGACGACCTTAGATCGACTGCAAGTTACCGGCTGCAAGTCGCGTCGAACTTACTCGCCGACTTTGTAGCAACGCTGAGATCGTAAACAGATCCAAATGCCAAAATACCGTCGCACACTGTTGCTACTGCTGACTCTAGCAACTCTCGTGGGACAAACTCCCGCGCAGGACCAGGATGAACAGGTCGACCACATCCCGGCGATCCTCAGCGGTCTGCGCGTGAATGTCGTCGAAGGCGACGTCGCTTACGTTCGCGAAGAGGGGAAGTTCACTCTCGAAGCCAATTACGAACTGGAGCAGGCGGACAGCGTGCGCACCGGCGCAAACGGACGCGCCGAACTGTTGCTGCAACCGGGCAATCTGTTGCGCGTCGGCGCCGACACCGATTGCAAAGTGCTCGATGATCGCTACGAACGTTTGAAACTGCTGCTAAACAAAGGCACGCTCAGTTTTGAACTGCTGAAAAACGATTGGGAAGACACGACAGACTTCTTCGAATCGCTCAAGCAGGGCTTTGAGCTGATTCGCATCATCACTCCGCATTCGGAGATCCTGCTAACGCAACCCGGCATTTTCCGCATCAACCTGACGGAGGGTCGCACGGAGCTGATCGTGCGCCGCGGCGAAGCGGTGTTGAACGGCCGGCGAGTTAAAGAAAAACGAGCCGGCGTGCTCGCGCGAGGATCTTTCAGCCTGGTCGAGATAGACACGAAGGTCGAAGACGCCTTCGACGATTGGGCGCGCGAACGAGCAGACAAACTCACCGAGATCAATCACTCACTGAAGAAAGACGCTCCGTGGGCCAAGAAAAAGGAAGGCCGCGAAGGGCTCGTCGACATACCGCCTTCCGAACTACGAGGCGGCAATAAT
>DASUPR010000240.1:0-11603 GCA_036281015.1 Pyrinomonadaceae bacterium | reverse complement strand
TGTTTGAACACGAAAGACCCGGACGAGATCGTGCGCACGGTGAAAACGATCTCGACCGGCTTTGGCGGGATCAATCTCGAAGACATCTCCGCGCCGCGTTGTTTCGAGATCGAAGAGCGGCTCAAGGAAGAGCTCGACATCCCGGTCTTTCATGACGACCAGCACGGCACCGCGGTCGTTGTTCTCGCGGCGCTCATCAATGCGCTGAAGATCGTCGGCAAGCAGATGGACCAGATCAAAGTGGTCGTGAACGGCGTCGGCGCTGCGGGTGTGGCGTGTTCGAAGATCATCATGGCCGCGGGCGTGAAGAACATCATCGGCTGCGATCAGACGGGCGCGATTTACCGCGGCCGCAAAGAGCACATGAACTGGCTGAAGGATTGGTACGCGCAAAACACCAATCCAAACAACGAGCAGGGAACAGTACACGACGTCATCAAAGGCGCGGACGTTTTTCTCGGTTTGTCGGTGCCGGGCGTGATCGACGTCGACGACGTACAGCGCATGGCCGAACAGCCGATCGTGTTTGCGATGGCTAATCCGACGCCCGAGATCATGCCCGAAGACGCCGCGTCGTACGTTGCGGTGATGGCGACCGGCCGGTCTGACTATCCCAACCAAATCAACAACGTGCTCTGCTTCCCGGGAATCTTTCGCGGCGCGCTCGCGTGCCGTGCAGTGCGGATCAATGAAGAGATGAAGCTGGCGGCGGCGAACGCTATCGCCGGGCTCATCAGCGATGCGGAACTGCATCCCGAATACATCGTGCCTTCGGTCTTCGACAAACGCATCGCCGAGGCGGTGGCGAATGAAGTCGAAGCGGCAGCTTATAAGACGGGCGTCGCACGCCGCGAGCGTCTTTCAGACGAATGAAAGAGATAACCCTTACTACAACTGTCACGCGTCATCATCCGCAGTTTTCTCGACTCGCTACGATCCCGGTGGCTAAAGTCGCGCCGTGGAAACTCACAGGAACGACCGTAGTCGAAGGGACCATCAACGACACACCGCTCGGACGGCGCAGTCTCAAGCGTTGGGACGATCGCGAATGTTGGTGGATCGATTTGCCTGAGCCGCTTTGCAAGAAGGCACGGATTGAAACAGGTGATGAAGTGAAGCTCGTCATTCGACTCGCCTCAGAGGATCTACCAGAGGAACTGAAACACCTGCTTGATAGCAATGCGAAAGCCGCAGCGAAGTGGAAAACAATGACCGCGGCCCAACAACGAATGCTGCGTGAGGAAATCTTCGCCGCAAAAACATCCGCAACACGCACCAAGCGCGCGGAAAAGCGGCTGGCGTTTTGAGTTCAAGCCCTTAACTCAAAAACAAGGCAACCCGGTTTGCTAATTCCTTTGTGCTTTTTGTGCCTCTTTGTGGCTTCTAAGGTCTTTTGCGATTAGCGGCACGATCTGTCGCGGGGTGTCGATCGCGGCTTTGACGTGACGCGCGTGAGTGAAGTGACCCGCGACGTAGACTCCGCGGACGTTCGTTTCAAAAGTTTCGGGGTCGTAAACCGGCACTTCCGTCAATTTCCCCGCTTCGGTCTTCACGCCCAGGCTCCTGAGCATCGTCAGGTCCGCTTGACTGCCGACCAGCACAAACACGACGTCGTTCGGCAAGGTCAACACTTCGCCGTCTTCAGTCGTCAACACGACATCGTCCTCGTGAATCTCGTCGACGTGTTTGTAAAGCACGACCCTGAGACGCCCGGCCGCGATCTCCGCTTCGAGCGGCGTGCGTACCCAATGTTTCATCGCGCCCGCTTTCGGGTCGCGGTTTTCCCAATCCTCGCGCCAGATGGCCATCGTCGTGCGCGCGCCTTCTTCGGACAGAAACAACGCGGCCTCGGCAGCACTGTTGCCGCCGCCGACAACAAGCGCGTCCTTGCGCACATAAGCGTATGGCTCGACGAACAGATGATGGACCTTTGGCAAGTCTTCGCCCGGCACGTTCAACCGGCGCGGAATATCCATCGCCCCGATCGCAAACAGCACGCGCGCAGCGTGATACTCCGCGCGGTCGGTCGTGATGAAGAACCCCTGTTCGATGTCGCCGCTCACGTCGACCACGCGTTCGCCGGTATTGATCCTCAGATCCTTATCGAGAACGAAATGAATGTAGTGTGACAACAACTCTTCGCGCGTGGGCTTTTCGCGCAACGGTTTCAACGTGCCCTCGCTCATCTCGAGTTCGTTTGGCGTGGAGAAGAGCGCGCGGCCGACGGGATACAAGCGAATCGTGTTCGCGATCGTTCCTTTCTCGATCACGAGATAGTCGAGACCTTCCTTCGCCGCCGCTTCGGCCGCGGAAAGTCCCGCTGGTCCAGCGCCGATAATGACCAGGTCAAACATGTCTCTGTCAGTCGTCAAATACGACCTCCCCGCGCGCGACGAGCACCGCCGGTCCGCCAACCTTCACTTCTTCAACATTCCCCGCCGCACCTTTCACCGAGAGATTGATACGGCTGGGACGATGAATAAAGTCGCCCTGTTCAATCACAAACTTATAACGGCCGTTTTCCGGCTCCAAATTCAAACCGCCATGATGAATGAGATACGCGCCGAGCGCGCCGCACGCACTGCCCGTCGCCGGATCTTCCGGAATGTTATCGGCGGGCGCAAAGAACCGCGCGTGCGCACGCGAAGCGCCGACCTCAATCGTCTCGCGTGTGAACGCGTGACAACCGGTTCCGCCATGACGCTGATAAATCTCGGCGAGCAAGGTTGAATTGATATGGCAGTCGCGCAGATCGGCGAGCGATCGAACCGGCACCGCGAGACACGGCAAGCCGGTCGTGATCACCTGTATCGGCAAACTCTCGTCGAGATCTTCACGTGCGAGTCCCAACGCGCGCGCAAGCTCCGCTTGTTCGTGACCGTCGTCGATCTCGCTGATGATTTGAAACTTGCCCTGCGTCATCTCGACCTGCACCGGCTTGCCGTCTTTAAATTCAATATCGACCGGCAACACGCCGATGCCGACTTCGTGAAAGATGCGCTGCCAACCCGTGCCGCCTTCCGGCACCGGCACTACGTCTTCCTGCGCGAGCGCGGTCCACGTTCCAACAATCGGATGGCCCGCAAACGGAATCTCGCGCATCGGCGTGAAGATGCGCAGCCGCCGCAACACATTCTCCTTGTCAGCCGGAAGCACGAAAACAGTCTCGGAGAGATTCATCTCGCGCGCGATCTGCATCATGCGTTCATCGCTGATGCCTTCCGCTTCCGGAAAGACCGCGAGTGGATTGCCGCAGAAAGCCTTGTCGGTGAACACGTCGAATTGTACGAAGCGAAAAGAGGGCACGTCGTTAACTCCTACTGATAAAAGCCTTCAGGTCCTTGCGAATCGACCACAGGAAAACTGCCGCGATAATCAGAATCAATAGTACACGCGTCAGGCTCTTGAGGTTAATTCCCCAGCCCGGCTCGGTGAAATGGAAGTTCCTGATGGTCCAGATGACGTTCCAGCCGAAGGCGCCGCCCAACATCGCAGAAACTGACAAACCGCCGACGATGATCAATCCCACGAAAAGCGCCGCCCCAATCGCCTTGGCGAAATTCACCCAACGGTTTCGACTCTCGATCAGATCGCGCAACAGCACAACCGCCAGATGCACACCTGCAGTTAGACCAAAGGCCAACAACGCAAACTGCTGCACTTCCTTCGCGAGCAACACCGTGCTTCCCGCGATCAGCAACAGTTCGAGGAAGTAAACAAGCTTCAGCCAGTGGCGAAAGATCAGATCGGGAAAACTCTGCGGGACGGCGACTTCCACCAGCGACCAGAAGATCTGGCCCAGGCGGATGATCCACATTGAATACTTGCTGTTCACGCCGCGTTTTTTCGACATCGAGTCGAGAATCTTGCCGACGACGGTCGTAGCACGCGCGGCCGAACGCAGCGCGCTTTCGGGTTCCAGTTTGCTGCGCCTGCGAAAGTTGTCTTCGTAATAATCGCGGAGCTCGTTTGGATCGATCAACTCTTGTAGCTGTTGATTGAGCTTCGGATCGCTCTTGCTGTTCTCACGCAAACGCCGTATGAAATTGTCGAGCTGCCCCGACTCCGCTTTACGCGTGCGCGTGCGCATCAGTGACTCCGCCAACAACGCGTTTCGTTCCTTCTTACCCATCGGCGCGACTGTTTCGCAGATGATCTGTGCCTGCGCTTCGCCAATCAATTGCTGCCGTAACGGATGATTCGGCAGCAACGCCGAGATGATTCGTTCAGCGCCGTCGAGCCGTCCCCAAAGAATGTCGTTTTGCCGCCACTGCCGCGCGAGAAACGCGCCGAAGTGGCCCAACGCCGAACCCGCGAGCTTGTGACAACCCGTTGCACGTTCGTCGATCAGTTGCTTTGCGTCTTCGGGACTGATGCGAATGATGTCGATCGGGTCTGCTTCGCCGACGCCGGTCTCAAACATGATCGGATACGTCAGCAGATCGTAGTCTTCGTAATCCTGGTAGTAATGGCCCAGCGCGTTGCGCGCGATCCAGATCGCGTCGTCGAGCGCGGGGTCGCCCGTGACCGGCTTGGTGTCTTTTGAGGAAAACAAGTTGACGCTTTCCGTCTCGGCTTTTGTCTTTGCTTCGAGAACGTTTTCTTTGAGCTCATCGGCCACGAGCTCAAACTGCTTCACGACGTCGGCCTGTTTCTCGTCTTTGAGAAACTCCTGCATCCGCCGGTTGCACTCTTCTTCCGGCGAATCACTGCGGTAAGAACGGGTCGCGCCATTCGGTTTGCCGAGGAAGTAATCGAGCACGAGTGACGGCGAGTCGGGTTTTGGCGAGACATTCTTCAACGCTTTTTCGATATCGCTCATCAACTTCAGGACGAGTTCCTTGACGGGACTGACGTGCGGAGCACCCTGCGCGTGGTTTTTGTGAGCCGAGTGACGCGAGCGCAGCGAACGTCCCGAGCGGCGAAGCGAAACGAAGAGACCGTTCAACGTCTTCTTGAAACGAAGTATTTCATCCTGGAACGCCTCCTCCTGAGCTTCGGTAAACGGTTGTTCGTCGAGATCGAGGTTGTAGCCTCTGGCGAAGTTCTTGACGATCCGCATCACGTTTGGATCTTGCCGGTGCAACGCGTCCGCTTTGTTGCGCAGGTAGTTGATCTTCCGCAACGGATACGCGAGGTCGAATTCGTAGAGGAAACGATTGGCCGTGGGCCTGTTTGCGTCTGCGGGTGTGAGGCGGTGTTCGACGTAAGTCTTCGTCCGCCACGCGCCCACGAGACTGCGGACGATGATGAACCAGTCGGAGTTTTCGTCATAACCCGCAACACGCGCGATCAGTCTGGCGAGTTCGTCGCTGACGGCCGTGATACGCAAACGGTGATACGCAGCGTAAGCGCGTCCTTTCCGCTTGATCATGTCTGCGAGATCGAGCTGGGCGACCTCGGCTTCGCTCAAGGTTTCCTTGGCCCACAGGCTCGCGGTCGGCGGCGTCTCGAGAGCGCCGCGTTCTTTCCACGAATCGTAATCCGTTGCCGGCGACTTGCCGGCGAGCTGTTTGCGGACGGCCTCTTCGTCGCGATCGACGCCGTTCGTGATCGAGTTCACGCGATCGATCAGCCGGTTGCGCTCTTTCACGCGTTCGAGATCTTCACGGATCGTTTCGTAGCGCGGCAGCGTGAGCAGCGCCGCCATGGTGTTTTCGATCGCGTCAGGTTTTTGATCGGTCTCGACGTCGTCTTCCGGATGTTCGGGCGACGGCTCGATGTAGATCAGTTTGCGATCGACCGGAACGTCGGCGTTGCGGTTCATCAACGCTTCCGTGGCATACGAAAACGGCTTGTTGTCGAGATAGCCGCCGTCGCCGAATGCGCGTTTCGGAAACGGAACCGTCGAGACGCCGCGCGGATCGAGATAGTCGCGATAGAACCGTTGCCAGAGTTTGCTGTCTGCGAGGCAATCGGTTTTCTTGTACGGGTCTTTCTTTTTCAGAATCGAATCGATGTCGGTGAGACACATCGGTTCAAACGCAAACGGAAACGACGACGTGCAGCGCGCTGCGAACGCGAGAAACGGATTGTAGGAAGTGAAAAAGTCGTTGCGGGTGTCTTCGCCGCTGACGCTGCGTTCCGAGTAGATGAAGTGCATCACGTTGCGGTGGCGGCGTTCGTAAACCAGATCGTCAGAAAGCCGGATCGG
The DNA here is from genome assembly GCA_036281015.1 of Pyrinomonadaceae bacterium. Taxonomy (GTDB): domain Bacteria; phylum Acidobacteriota; class Blastocatellia; order Pyrinomonadales; family Pyrinomonadaceae; genus PSRF01. Next base: position 5,449 of record DASUPR010000240.1, on the reverse strand, counting down.
CAACACGACGCCCTGAAGATCGGTTGAAGTAACAAACAGATCGAGCTCGTCGACGAACGGAGACGTGTCCATCTCTTTTTGCGAGAGATTGAGTTTGTCCATGCCGTCGAACGCGTCGAGCAATTTGAAATACATGCGTTCGCTGTTGAGCAACGACGTCGGCGGGTCTTGCAGCGAGAGTGGTTTCTCGACGGACCGCCGGTCGTTGATGAGCGTTTCGATGTCGCCTTCGGTGACCCAAAGGTCCTTGAGTTGTTCCATGTCCTGGCCGTTGGCGAGTGCCTTGGCGAGGAAGATGCCGTTAATGCCGCCCGCTGACGTCCCGGAAAGAATGTCGACGAGAAAGCGCGTCGGTGGGAGATGGGTCGCGACAGTTTGATTCGCGAGTTGCTCGAGGTCAGCCATGCTGAGCGTCTCATCCGCGAGCAGGTAACTGACTTTTCGATAGATTCGTTCGGTGCCGTTGAAAGCGGGCTTTTGCTCGCGAGCCGTAGACCGCACGAGCCGCAACAACTCCTGCGCGATCCCGTTGATGTAGATCGCGAGCGAGACTCCGCCGTACATGACGACGGCGAAACGAACTTCCTGAGAATATTCGGTCTGAGAGGGGGTGGCAGTCATGGAGCCTCCGTCACGGAAGTTGGGCTAACGAACTTGCGAAAGATAATTGATCATTCCCATTGAACAAAGAAGATAAATAAATTATTGTCAGCCCGAAGCTCGTCGCTTATTCAAAACTGAGCCTTCAGTATCCGCAGTAAGCCCTCGCTAGTAGCAGCATCTTTCTTGACACGAATAGTGGCTCTCAAATTGCACTCGGCCCCAATGCGTAAAGGAGTCCCCCATGGATCTCGGAATCTTGAATACCGTCATCGCGATGGTGATTGTGCTTCTGGTAATGAGCCTGCTCGTGCAATCCGTGCAGATGCTCCTCAAGAAAATGCTCAAGCTGAAATCGAAACAGCTTGAAGACTCGCTGAAAGACCTTTTCGACCAGGCCATCGCTGAGGCAGCACCGCCTCAACAAGCTGCAGACGGAAACAATCCTGTGCCTCCCGCTTCCCGCGAGGGAATCGTGACAGCCATTTGCAACCGGGCCAGGGTCGCCATAGTCGGTAGAACCGATGTCGCGTCGGCCGGCGCTGAAAACTTCACCAGGAAAGTGTTGGACGAGTTTAAGAAGATCGGCCGCGTGACGAAGTACGGCACGCCGGTGCTCGAGTCGCTTTCGAAAGAAGACCTGTTCAAAGTGATGGCGAAGTTTGAGTCAGAAGAGTTCTTCCCGGATTACGCTGAGAGGTTCAAGGAAGTATGCAAACAGATCATTGCGCTGCGAACAGCAGTTGAAACGATCAGTGGTAACGAAGCGTTGCGGGGTTCGGCGAGCGCGAAGCTGGCGCAGATACGCGCTGTCATGGCGCCGATCTTCAACAACGTCGAGGCGATTCTCGATGGAGAACAAGTGCGACCGAAAGTCTTGTTTGCCGACCTGCTGCGGCTTAGACAACTCGACATCAACGGCGTGCTGAACCTGCTCGATGAAGCGCAACAGGCCATCACGGAAGAGAGAAATGTTGCGGCGCAGGCTGGTCAGGACCTTGCGCCGCTCGACGCTATTTCGAAAGCATTGGCCGAGATTGCCGAGCTCATCGGCGAGTTGAGTAAGAGGTTTGACGAAGCAGTCTCACCATTGCGCCGCAAGCTGGAACAGGTTGAAGTCTGGTTCGACACAGTGACGCAGAGTTTTGACGAACGCTACGCGCGTCACATGCGAACCGTTTCGCTCTACATCAGCATCGTGATCGTGGTCCTGCTCAACGCGAACTTCTTCCACATTTACAGGACGCTCTCGTCAAACGAGGTGCAACGAAACCTGGTCACGGAGGCTGGTTCAGCGATTGTCGACAGGGCCAAACAAGCGCAAGCAGCGGCGGCGCCGGCTGCATCACCCAACGCAACGGCCAGCCCCACGCCGGATATGAAGGAGCAGATCGAGGAAAGCCGGCAGGCGATACAGTCGCTCGTCGAGACTTACGAGGGCTTCGGATTCTCGCCCCTAACAGGCGAACAGTTCAATGCGTTTCTCTGGAGCATCGGGGGTTGGACCGCGCTCTTCGCCGATCCATACGGCAACCCCGGATGGTGGGGCTTCAGGCCCGCGAGAAACGACAAAGGTCTGGTAGTCAACGCCGACAACATTCCGATTCCGCCTAACTGTCAGGAGAAGGACAAGAACGGCAACGCGATTCTCGTAGACGGCAAGGCGATGAAATGCGAACCCGCGTGGGTCGGCCAAAACGCCGGTGAGTGGTGGCAGACCCGTAAGGGCGATGTGGTGACACTTTTTGGTTGGGCCATCATGGTGATGTTACTGAGCGTCGGCGCGCCCTTCTGGCAGGACACCCTGGAATCACTCTTCGGCATCAAGAACCTGCTGCGACAGAAGAGTGGTACCCAGAACATCGAAACCCAAAGCGGCGCGGGCCAACCAAAGGGCTAGTGAAGAACCAAGTCTGAACGCCGACCAAAGGATTAGTGAGGACCAAGTCTGAACGCCGAAGGCGTTTCCTAGTTGTGAGCCCAGGGTTGTTGCAACCCTGGGGTAAGAAGCGAGAAAGGTTGCTAACGCTGAAAGCGTTCGCAAGCGGCGCGATACTGGCCAACGCTTTCAGCGTTTGAAAGCCTACCGCTTGCTTCCCAAGGTTGTCGCAAGCTCCAACCTTGGGCTGAAATTAGTAAACGCCTTCGGCGTTCAGCGGACTGGGTAAACGCCTTCGACGTTCAGCGGACTGGGTAAACGCCTTCGGCGTTCAACGTGCTGTAATTAGTAAAAGCCTCCGGCGTTCAGCGGACTGGGTAAAAGCCTTCGGCGTTCAGTTAGTCCACTGCCATCGCCCGAAACGTTTTTGTCGGTCAGCTTCATTAAGAATGGTCTTCCCCAGAACGACCGTTGACCACTCGCATGAGGTGCAAATGCTAACTCGTCGTGTAGCGAGCTTTCTCTGTTTATTGTGCTGTTTGCTGTTAACCGCCGCCGCCGCTCAGGCGCAAACAGTGCAAGTAACCCTGCGGTTGCAAGCGAAGGCCGTCAACGTGTCGGGCGTGCTGGTTTGGCAGGTGAACATGCAGTTTGCGCCCGCGGATGTCGTCGTTGATGCTTCGACGTTCGACAACTCGCTCACGGACCCCTGCCCGCAAATTGCTGTTGCCCTACGCGACCGAGTTCTCAAAGAACTCGCCGTCATGGCGAACGAGGAAAGAGATTCACTCAAAACCAGCACGCCCGCACACTTCTACATCGATTCTTTTGCACCTTCGTACACCTTACCGGATGCGCTGAGCGAGCGCGCGTTTTTCTCTCGACTCGGCAGCCAACTCGGCCGGGCCATAAACGCGGACATACCACTCGGCTTCAACCCGTCGGCGCCGCTCGGATTCGGCGCGCCGTCTCGCGTTGGCGAAACGCTCGCCGAGCGCAATCAAACTCAGTGGAAATTCGAACTCAATCCAAAGTCATTCGCGGTTGTCGCCTACCAGATCTACATGCAAACAAAACGGGCGGCGAACGACGGCAACACCGTCCCGGTTTCCAAAACGATGGGTGATATCGCAAACGATCTCGGCATTAACACACTCACCCCTGCCGAGCGGACGGTCAGCGTGATTCTGGAGTACGCGCCTGAAGACTTGCAGAAGCCGAACGGAACCACACGCACCGCTGCCGAAATCGAGCGCGTGCTCGCGGGCGCCGCTTATCGAACGTTTCTCGTACTCCGCGACGCGAAAGTGCAGCGTTGCCAGTTTCGCGATGCAGACATCGACGACCTCACTGAAGCCAACCGCCGCGCACTTTTTGCCGCTTACGCTGCCGATCTAGATGTCGGCTCGATGCTGACTGCCGACAATGTGGAGATATTTGGTGTCTCGGGTTTACAGCTTGTCGAAAGCGTAGAAATCAGCGTAACTCCCGACGCTGATGCGCAGAATAATCAGACGCCCACCGATAGAGACAAGGAGATCGAGGAACTCTTAAACGAAAAGTACATACCCCGCCTGTTGGCCCAACCCGGACTCATCGTCACCAACGACATTCTCGAAAAGGACACGCGCCAACTGTACCTGGTGCGCAACGTCAGCGAAGTGCCGAAGTACTCCTTCGACGACGGAGTGCTCACTTACGAGGTCAAACGAAGACGCGAGATCGTTAACCTCACACTCACCGGCGCGGGTTCTTATTCACCCGAATATGCGCTCAACGGATCGTTGGCTTTCGCGGGCGACAACCTACTCGGCCGCAGTGAATCAGTGTCGCTGAGCCTCACCGGCGGCAATTCGTTTCAAAAGGGCTCGCTCAATTTCTCGATTCCGCGCGAGAACCCGAAAGAGCGACGCAAGATACCCATCACCTTCGCGGGCTTCAATCTCAACGGAAATTATTCCTACGACTCGGACCAGACTTTGGGAAACCCGATCCTGACGAGGTTCACAAACCGCGAGTCGAAAATCTCAACCACTGTTTCTTTCGAGTACGATTCGTTCACCCAACGCGACTATGTCGAGCAGGCCGAAGGTCTATCCGAGGATCGCAAACGCCTGCATCATCTCGTCACCACTGATCTCGGATTCGACCTGCAAAACAACAACCTGAAATCCGACGGCCTGATTCCCGTCGTGCCGCTCGACGGCCGAGTCGTTTACCCGTCGCTGAGTCTGAAGTACCTGGCAACTTACGATTTGCGCGGCGCAGAAAAGAAAGGCGGCATCGGCGAGATCGATTTTCTGTTTACCGCGGACGGCCAGAAGGGTTTCACCGGCCTGGGCGGTGACTTCTCATACAAACAATACGAACTCACCGGCGGCGTCCAGATGTTTTTCGGTTTCAAAGCGCAGACGGATCTGTTTCTGCGTTACATGCGAGGCGCCGGCGCCTCCAGCAACGGCACGCCCCTCTACAAGCTTTTTCGTCTTGGTGGACCACAAAACATGCGCGGGTTGGAGGAAGGCGAGTTTGTCGGCAACAGTTATGCTTACGACCGCTCGGAGTTTGGCGTCGCGCTGTTGCCGCTCGTGCGAACGATCAGAAAGATGTTTCCCGGCGGCAGGAAACCCAAAGATCCGAATGCCGGCGAACCAGCTCCAGTCAACATCGGCGGTCTCGATCTCGCAAACACGTACGTGAAGGTCTTCTACGATCGCGGCCGCGTCTTCGAAACAAAAGCGCTCGGCGAGATTCTCAATCCGGCGCACGGCGTCAAAGGTTACGGCATTGCCGCGGAACTGCGCGGCATCGCATTCATCAACAACAAACGCGCGAATCTCACTATCGGCTACGCCCGGTCTCCCGACTCACTGCTCCATCGTCGCGGAACTGTAGTCACCGGGCTTTCGCTCGATTTTTAACGACAATCAATTTTGAGTCCCATTCAAGGAGAACATCATGAACGGCTTG
>DASUPR010000239.1:0-24696 GCA_036281015.1 Pyrinomonadaceae bacterium | reverse complement strand
TCCATCAACGCCATGTAACGCAACGCGCGGCGCGCGTCTTCGGGCAGCGACGCATAAACCATGCGCTGTTGCTCGAGCTGCGTGTTTGAATTCTCGCCCCCGCCGCTGAGCAACTGCTGCAGGAACGTCGTCGGATACGGCAGGATCACGCGCTCCACGCCTTTGTTCGCGGGAATCTTCGCCAGCTCCTTCGCAACCTCAACCGCACGATCGAGTCCGCCAAATTCATCGACCAAACCGCGCTCCTTTGCCTGTCCTCCGGTCCAAACACGACCCTGAGCAATCGAGTCGATGTACTGCGCATCTTTCTTGCGGCCCTTCGCGACCTTCGGCACAAAATCGTTGTAGTAGGTGTTCTTGATCCACTCCTCAAACTTCGCGCGTTCTTCGTCAGTAAACTTCTCCGTCTCGCGAAACATTCCCGCCGTCTTGCCTCGCAATACGTACTCGTTCGAGATTCCGAGCCAATCGTAGAAACCACGCACGACCGGCTTGCCCGCGACGACGCCGATCGATCCCGTAATCGTCGAAGGCTGCGCAAGGATCTTGCTCGCGCTCGCCGAAATGTAATACCCACCCGACGCCGCAACGTCGCTCATGGAAACAACCACCGGCTTCTTCTGATTCGCTGCCTCGACCGCGTGCCAGATGATGTCTGACGCCAAACCCGAACCACCCGGACTATCGACACGCAACACGATCGCCTTGATCGTCTTGTCAGCCGCCGCATCGTTCAACGCCTTCGACACCGTGGCCGATCCAATCGACTGATCACCCGAAGGACTGTTTTGCGAACTGCCTGAACCGATATCGCCACTCGCGTAGATCACGGCGATCCGCTCGCCCTGATTCAGTCCCAGCGACTCCGGCGCGACGTCGCGATAATCAACTCCACGCACCGGAGCAAACGTGTCCGTGTCTTTGTAGCCAAGTTGCTTCTTGAGCTGATTTTCAAGCTCATCATGATAGACCACATCGTCGATCAGCCCGGCTTCCTTCGCCTTGATCCCGCTGTACGGCGCGTTGTCGATCAACGTGCGCACCTCGTCGGGCGTCTTCTTACGGGCCTGCGCGATCGTGTTGATGTAGCGACCGTAAAGATCGTCGAGCATGGAGTTGATGTACTCGCGGTGAGCGTCGGTCATCTGTTTCTGCGTGAACATGTCGCCGGCGCTCTTGTATTTTCCGATCTGATAAATGTCGGGATAGATGCCGAGCTTGTCGAGTGAGCCGCGGAAGAACATCACGTCGGCGGCGAGTCCATTGATAAACAACTGCCCCGGCGGCGGCACGATGATCTTGTCACACGCAGTCGCGATGTAATACTCCTTGTTCAAACCAAACTCGATGAAGGCGTAAACCGGCTTGCCTGACGAGCGAAAGTCGGTGATCGCGTCGCGAATCTCTTCGGCCTTGCCCCAGCCCACACCCGACATGTCGATGTCGAGCACGATCGCCTTGATGCGATTGTCGACTTTGGCTTTCTTGAACTGCATGACCAGCCCGGTAAGCGACTGATCTGGACCACCGAAAAATTTCTTGAACGGATCGTCAGGACTGTAATCCGGCAGCGTGCCGCTGACGCGCAGCGCGAGCACGCTGTTGTTGCGAATGGTGGGTTCGCCCTTGCGCACGGCGATCCAAATCAAGGCAATACCCAGGATGCCGACTAAAATCAGCGCGCCCAGTATTCCGACGATAATCAAAGCTGTCTTACGTGTTCCTGACATTGCCATACGATTCAGTCCTTTTTAGTGATAATAAGTAGTGACGTGTGTACGCATTTAGCGCACAAAAGGTTTAGCGCAAAGGTTAACGTTGGGCTATCCAGCCGCCCCCGACGACCTCGTCTCCACGGTAGAAAACGGTGGCCTGGCCGGGCGTGATGGCGCGTTGTGGTTCGTCGAAAACGATGCGGGCGCGCGCATCAGGTAGAGGAGTTATCGTCGCCGGGGCGGCGGTGTGACGATAACGCACGCGAACATCTGCGCGGACCGGCTCGGAAGGAGCTTCAAAACTGATCCAGTTGACGCCGGCCGCAGTAAATTCATTACTCAACAACTCTTCAGCGGGACCCACCGCGACTCTGTTCCGATCCGCGTTTATTGAAATGACGTAAAGAGGTCGTTGATCCGCAATCCCGATGCCCCGGCGTTGCCCAACCGTGTACCGGTGAATCCCTTCGTGCTTTCCAATTACTTTTCCGTCGGTATCAACAATCTCACCGGCTCCGGGCAATCGATCGGTTGCGTTCTCCGCGTCGAGGTAGCGATCGATGAAGCCTGCGTAATCGCCGTCAGGCACGAAGCAGATCTCCTGCGACTCCTTCTTCTCCGCGACTCCATTCAAGTTGTGCTGCCGCGCCGCGTCGCGCGCTTCGGGCTTCGACATCTCACCCAACGGAAACAGCGCGTGCGACAACTGTTCCTGCGTCAGTTCCCACAAAAAGTAAGACTGGTCTTTTTGTTCATTCCGGCCGCGCAATAAACGATACCGTCCCGTATTCTCATCGAACTCGACGCGCGCGTAGTGTCCGGTCGCGACCTTTTCACAACCCAAACTCACCGCCAGTCGATCCAGCGACGCAAACTTCAAACGGCTGTTGCACGCGACGCACGGAATCGGCGTCTCGCCGCTCAGATAACTCGTCACAAACGGCTGTACCACGTCGCGCTCGAAATCGCGCTCGAGATTCAATACGTAAAACGGAAAACCAAGCTCTTCCGCCACGCGCCGGGCGTCGTAAACATCGTCGAGCGAACAACAACGCGACGGCAACGGATCGCCGTTCTCGTCGACATTGATGCCGCGACGCTGATCCCAAAGCTGCATCGTAAAGCCGACGAGCTCGTGACCTTGATCTTTCAGAATTGCCGCGGCTGCGGATGAATCCACGCCGCCGCTCATTGCTACTGCTATTTTCATCCCTTGCTTTTATCAGCCGTTTTGGCCACTCCGCTACCGATGTTAAGATAACCAGCCACTTCAACCAAATGCCTGAAAGCGCATTACAAGATTATCGCGTCGCTACCGAGCCTTTTTACCTTCCGGTTGGCCGGGAAGTCGAGCTTTTCGAGGCCGCCCATGCGGCGCGCCTGCCGGTGATTCTCAAAGGCCCGACCGGGTGCGGCAAAACACGTTTTGTCGAACACATGGCGTGGCGTCTGGAGCGCCCGCTGATCACCGTCGCCTGCCACGAAGACCTGTCGTCAACCGATCTGGTCGGACGTTTCCTGCTCGAAGGCGAGGAGACGATCTGGCACGACGGTCCGCTCACTTCGGCGGTCCGCAATGGCGCGATCTGTTACCTCGACGAAGTGGTCGAGGCGCGCAAGGACACGGTCGTGATCATTCATCCGTTGACCGATCACCGCCGGCGTCTGCCCATTGAAAAACTCGGCACGATCGTCAGCGCGCCGGACAATTTCATGCTCGTCGTCTCTTACAACCCCGGCTACCAATCGATACTCAAAGACATGAAGCAGTCGACGCGGCAACGCTTCGTGGCGATCGAGTTTGACTATCCGCCGCCGGAAATGGAAGCCGAGATCGTCGCGCGTGAAGGCGGCGTTGACGAAGGCACCGCGCGCGATCTGGTATTGATTGGGCAGAAGGTACGCAACCTGCGTGGGCACGGTTTGGAAGAAGGAGTTTCGACGCGGCTTCTGATTTACGCGGCGCAGCTGATTGCGCTTGGTATTCCTCCTGTTGACGCTGCTGAGGTGGCGATGTCTTCACCGATCACGGATGACCGCGAACTGCAACGAAGCATTCGCGAGATCATCACCACCGTCATTTAAGTTGTGCAATCCGAAGAACACGAGTCTATAGAGCGGCAATCGTTTCTCGAACTGACGCGCAGCATTGCGGGACTGCCGTTGGACCAGGCGGCTGCGATTCTGGAATCGAGCGCGTCGATTGCGCCGATTTCGTTGCGCGCGGGGATTGAGTTTTTGCGTGCGGCGCCGGCGGCTGCGCACGTGCTGCAGCCGGCGGAGTTGCGTGCGTGGGGTGACATGGGCCGCCGTCTCGCGATGAGCGATTACGAAACGGCGATTTCGTTTTTCGTCGCGGGTGTTGAAGAGTTGCAAACCGTCCCGCCGGACTTGTTGCCCGCGATCTTCACGTTGTGTACGCGCCAGATGACTCTTTCGACGACGATCGGGAGAGAAACACTCAACTCGGCGCCGCAGTTAATAACTGCTATTGGCGATACGGGTGTTGTAGTCGCCGTGTTGGACGTGGCGACAGAGATCGCGCGGCGTTCGGCAAAACACAGCGCCGAGTTTCTGAGAGCAAGCGCGCACGTTACTGAGGTTTTGAAATCGTTTGCGGATGAAGAGGTTACTTCCGGGGCGCTGGCGCTTGCCGGATCGTTTGCCGCGCGCGCCGGCGGAATCGCCGCCGATGCGTGGAACGCGATTCCCGAAGCGCTCGCAGAACTCTCGCCCGCGGACGCGAAACGATTGCTCACCAGCGCGAATGGTTTTCTCGAACGCGGCGGCGGCGCGGCGTTGCACATTTTGTTGGCCGGCGGTGAGATCCTGCGACGCGCGCCCGAGATCTTCGACGATTGGATCGAGTTGCTTTGGATCGTGGCCGCGCACGGAAATGCGAGTCTCGTTGCGTTTGTGCGAAGCAGTCCGGGATTTTTGCGCTTGCTTGCCGCGGACATGAATCGTGGGGACGCGATCGAGCTCTCGTATCGTGTGCTCGGGTTGACGAAAGAGATTGGCGCGATCGATGCGGAAGCGGCGTTGGCGGCTTTCCGATCGAGTTCGCGTGCGTTGCGGACGGTTTCGATCGAGCAGTTTGAAGCGTGGGCGAAGCGCGGGCTTTCGTCGGGCCGCTCGGATACGCGTGCGAGACGCAGTTATTTCTCGCTCGAAACGCGCGGCAGTTATGAAGCTTTGCACAGCGGCAGCGCGGGACTCGCGCTGGATTCAGTGCAACACCTGCTGCGTTTGTACGTCGAAGCGTTGACGGGACGCGAGGTTGAAGTGGCGGCGTTGGCTGCCGTGCCGGACGAGGCGCGCATTGGCGATGGACGCACGATTCATCTGCCGTCGCTGGTGAATGAGTTTGGCGACGAAGATCTCGATTTCAAGCTCTACAAAGTTTTATCGGCGCACGCGGCGGGACAGATCGAGTTTGGCACTTACGAACGCGGCGGCAAGCTGCGTGTAATTGGTGAGACCATTGCGGAGAGTTATACGAACGCAGACGCGCGTGATGCGTTCGCGATCGCTGATGAGTTGTTGCATGTAACCGCGACAGAACAGACCACAGACTACGCGAACTTAAACCCGGATTACCGCGACGTTCTTAAAGCCTTCCCTCTACCACAACTCGCACGGCGCATCTTCGGCACGCTCGAAAATGGACGCATCGATCGCCGTCTGCGTCATACCTATCGCGGTCTGCGCCGCGATCTGGATCTGGTGCGCGAACATCTCGGACGCACGCGGCCGCTCATGATGGAGCTTCCCGCGGCGCTCGTTCCATTCGAGTTGCTGTTTCAAATCACGATGCTCGGCGGCGCGCGCGAGGACGCACGACTGGCTTACCCGCAAGTTGTTTCGGAGCTGGAAACAATCGTCAGCGAGCACCTCTCAAATCCGAACGCGACTGTGGCTGAGACGCTCATCGCGACGATCCGTGTTTACGATCTGTTTAAATCCGTGATCCCGACAGACGATTCAGTGCAACAGGTGGAGTCGCCGGAAGATCAAACCGATAGTGATGAAGATTCGCCGCTCACCGAACAAATGAAGCAGCGACAAACGCAACAGATGCCGCAGCGCCGCGACGCGCGCGAACTCTTCAACGCGTGGAACGATCCTTTACAGGAAGGCGAGCCCGACGAGCTCACAGGCGCGGAAGCGTGGTCCGAAGCCGAGACACCGGAGCTCGCGCTCGCGGAAGGCGAAGTTGCTTATAACTACGACGAGTGGGATCGCGAGTTGACCGATCATCGTATCGGCTGGTGCCGCGTGGTTGAGAAACGCGTGAAGCACGGCGATCGGTCGTTTGTCGAACAGACACGCGAGCGCCACAAAGGCGTGATCTCGTCGATCCGTCACCAGTTTCAGTTGATGAAGCCCGAGAACCTTACGCGCGTAGCGAATGAAGTCGATGGCGAAGAGTTTGATCTCAATGCCGTGATTGATTACGTGATAGATCGCCGCGCCGATGGACAGCAGTCCGAACGAATCTACACGAAACGCTTGCGGCGACGGCGTGACGTGGCGGTTTCGTTTTTGTTGGACCAGTCGTCATCAACAGCGCGCACGATCGGTCGCCACCCGCTACAGCCGTACACGCGTCCGGGCCGGCGCATCATCGAGATCGAAAAAGAAGGGCTCGTCTTGATGAGCGAGGCGCTCGAGGCTGTCGGCGACGTCTACTCTATTAATGGCTTTACATCAGAGGGGCGACGAAACGTGAAGTTTTATGTCGTGAAGGACTTCAACGAGAAGTACAACGACGAAGTGAAGCAACGCATCGGCGGCATCAACTACCAGAACAACACGCGTCTCGGCGCCGCGATTCGTCACGCCACTGCGAAACTCGCGAAACAGGACGCGCGCACGCGCTTGCTGATCGTTTTATCCGACGGCCGTCCTTACGATCATGATTACGGCGACGCGCGTTATGCGCGTGAAGACACGCGCGAGGCGTTGCGACAGGCAAAGAACGAAGGCATCACGCCCTTTTGCATCACGATCGATCGCGAATCAGAGGCTGAGTTGAAGGATTTGTACGGCGAGGTCGGCTACACGATCATCGACGACGTGCTTTCGTTACCAGAGCGTCTCCCAGGTATTTACAGACGCCTCACAACCTAATCCGCTTTTTCATCGGCTTTAAATCCCCGGCCGAATCCCCCACCACCGGGCGTTTCAATCCTGACTCGATCGCCCGCTTTGAGTTCGTGAGAGCCTTTAGCCGAGATCTTTTGAGAGTGATTTCCGCGGATAATAACGTCCGCTCCCGGCGTACCGTCCGCTCCATGATGCAAACCATACGGTCCACGCTTGCGTCGGTCGGCGAGCAAAGACATGCGCGCGGGGACGAGCGTTTCGATCTCGCGTACGACGCCGTCGCCGCCACGTTGCTTACCTTTACCACCGGAATTGTGCCGCAAGCGATACTCACGCACGCGCAGCGGATACGCGTATTCGAGCGCTTCAGCGGGCGTGTTCAGACTGTTTGTCATGTGCGTGTGAACGCCGCTCATGCCGTCGAGCGATGGCCGCGCGCCCATGCCGCCCGCGACGGTTTCGTAATACGAAAACTCCTGGCCGGTGCGCGTGTCGATGCCCCCGATCGTCAGGTTGTTCATAGTGCCCTGACTCGCCGCCGGTATCCGATCGGGCAACGCCTGGGCCAACGCTTTGAACAACACGTCCGCGATCCGTTGCGACGTCTCGACGTTTCCTCCAGCAACGGACGCGGGCGGGTTGGCGTTGACGACCGTTCCCGCAGGCGCAATGACTTCGATCGGCTCCATCAATCCGGCGCTCGCCGGCACTTCGCCGCCAACGAGACAACGAAACACATACGACACCGCCGAAACAGTGATCGCTTCGACGGCGTTGATCGCGCCGGAGACTTGCGGCGCGCTGCCGGTGAAGTCGATCACGGCGCGTTCGTCGTGGATCGTTATGCGGACTTTTATGCGCACCGGTTGATCGTCGATGCCGTCGTCGTCCATCGCGTCTTCTGCTTCGTAAACGCCGTCCGGAATCGAACGGATCGTGTGGCGCATCAGGCGCGCCGAGTAGTCGATCAACTGCGCCGCGTAGACGGCTGCTTCTTTTTCGCCACGGCGATCGATGATTTCGAGCAGACGCGCGGCGCCGGTTCTCAGCGAACCGATCTGCGCGTCGAAGTCGCCGCGCCGTTCGACGTTGCCGCGCACGTTCGCGAGCAATAGACGCATCGTGTCGTGGTCCAAAACGCCGTTTCGCACGAGCCGGATCGGCGGAATGCGTATGCCTTCGCCGTAGATGTCGGTGGCCAGGCCCATCGATCCCGGCGTCGCGCCGCCGATGTCCGCGTGATGCGCGCGATTCGCGACGTAGAACAGGATTTGTTTGCCTTTGACGACGGGCATCACGAGTGTGACGTCCGGCAGATGCGTGCCGCCCGCGAACGGATCGTTGAGTGCGACGACGTCGCCGGGCACGAACTTGATCTCTTTCAATGCGGCGGCCACAGCCATCGGCATCGAGCCGAGATGGACCGGCATGTGATCGCCCTGCGCGATCACGCGCCCGTTCGCTTCGAACACAGCGCACGAGTAATCGCGGCGTTCCTTGATGTTTGGCGAAAATGCCGTGCGGCGCAGCGCGACGCCCATCTCTTCCGCCACCGAGGTGAAGAGCGCGCGATAAATCTCGAGCGTGGTTGGATCGAAACGGGCTTTTTTCATAAGGCTTTGTTAACCACCGCGGCACAGAAACACAGAGAAGAACTCAAAAGCTTAAAAGCTCAATCAGAATGTTGCCAAACTGGTCCACTCGCGCTTTTGCGTCGGCGGGGATCAGCGTGGTCGCGGAGTACTCGGTGACGATGCAGGGCGTCTTCAATTTAACGCCGCCGCGCAGCTCGTCACGTTTGTAAATCGCTGCGCTGACTTTCCGTCCGCCAAAGTAAGTCATCACGCTTCCGTGTGGCTTCGCTGTTCCTGACGACACAGCGATCTTCCGCACGGGCAGCTTCGGAACGAGACCAAACGAACGCAGCCGCGCACTCACGATTTCGATCTCGCTGTTTTCCTGCGCGTAACCGTAGCGTTCGCGGTGCGCGCGATGAAAGCTCGCCGCAATGTCGCCGGTCGTGTTTCTGACTTCCAATTCAAACGATTGCCCGCGATAGCGCATCGCGAGCGAGCGTTCGTGCCGTTGTTTCGCTCGCGGAAAGCCTTCAGAACGCAGCAGCGCAGCGGCTTCGCGTTCCATCTCGGCGAACACCTTCGCGAGGCGCGCGATCTGCTTCGGATCGTTCGCGAACATCACCGTGCGGCTCTGGTCCTTGATCACGTCCGCGACCATCACGCCCACGGCCGACAACGCGCCCGGAGCAGGCGGCGCAATCACCATCGGAATACGCAACGCACGTGCGAGCTCAACGGCGTGCAAACCACCCGCGCCACCGAACGGCAACAACGCAAACTGCCGCGGGTCGTGTCCGCGTTCGACTGAAATGTGGCGCAGCGCGCGTTCCATGTTCGTGTTCGCAACCGACAGGATTCCTTCAGCCGCAGCCACAACACTCGAACGTTTGCCAGATACGCGACTTAATTCATTCGCCAACTGCTGCATCGCTTCGCGCGCGCGATTCGCGTCGAGCTTGAACTCGCCGCCAAGCAGACCGCCGCCGCCGAAGTGGCCCAACACGACGTGTGCGTCCGTCACGGTCGGCAACATCGATCGGCCGTAACACGCCGGACCGGGATCTGCGCCGGCTGATTCAGGTCCAACGCGCAGCGAACCACCTTCGTCAACGCGCGCGATCGAGCCGCCACCCGCGCCGACGGTGTGAATGTCCATCACGGAAACAGCGACGGGCAAACCGGCTACGTTTGCTTCGTTCGTGGTGCGGATGGCGCCGCCATCACACAACGCGACGTCAGTTGATGTGCCGCCCATGTCGAACGTGATGATGTTTTTCAGTCCGGCAGATTGGGCGGCGCGGAGTGCGCCGACAACGCCGCCAGATGGACCGGAAAGGATAGTTCGCACCGGCTCAACAGCGGCCATCTCAGCCGAAATGCTTCCGCCCGACGATTGCATCACGCGCAACCCAAAGCCGCTATTCAAGCGTTTCAAGTAGCGGCCCATCAAGGGTTGAAGGTAAGCGTTGATTACGACGGTAGAGGTGCGTTCGTATTCGCGATACTCAGGAAGTATCAGACTAGAGAGTGAGAGTGGAATTTCGAGTTGACTGAGTGCTTGTGCGATTTGTTCTTCGTGTTCCGGGTGCAGAAAAGAAAACAACAGCGAAACGGCCACAGATTCCACAGATTGGAGCTTAAGCTTCTCGACGAGCTTCCTTAGTTCCTGCTCGTCGAGTGCCTGCAATACCTCGCCCGAAGCAACAACACGTTCAGCAACTCCAAACCGAAGCTCATCCGCAACCAACGGCGGGGGCTTTACCGCGTTGAGGTTGTAAAGCTCGGGACGCGCCTGGCGGCCGATAACGAGCACGTCTTCGAAACCTTTTGTGGTGATCAGCGCGGTGCGTGCGCCGCGGCGTTGCAGCAAGGTGTTCGTGCCCACTGTTGTGCCGTGAACGACCTCCAGCTCAATGTTTGTTTCACCACGGATTTGTGCCAAACCTTGCAGTATCGCGATTGAGGGATCAGAAGGAGTAGAAGGAATTTTGAAAAGCTGAATTTGACCGTCTTGCTCGAAGACGAAATCCGTAAACGTTCCACCAGTATCAACACCAACGCGGATCGGATCACGCACTGACGTCCACCCAGCAACCGCGCTCATTCGATTCACGCACTGCATCGAGCACGAGTTGCACCCGATAACCATCCTCAAAACTCGCGGCCTCGTCGAGAGTCTTCCTGCCGGCGCGCATCGCTTCCACAATGCGACACGCAAAGGCCGTGAACCCGCGCGACCAACTACTCTCGCGCATGCCCTGGGCCATGTGGTCCTGATCGACCTGCACCGGACGCCACGTACCCGAACCCGCCGGCGACAGCCACAACTCGCCGGTCTCCTCAACCATCAGCGCGCCCTTCGTGCCGTAGATCTCGAAACGATTCTCATACTTCCCGGATTCGACAACCGAAAGCGCAGCCGCGCCGGTGGCGCTTTGCGTGTGTGGTCCATCGGCGAAATGAAACAGCAGTTTCGCTTCGTCGTCCGTAGTCACCGCGCGCATGCCGCCCGAAGTTTTGTCGCGCCGTTCTTTGATGTGCGTGGTGAGCATTCCAAAAGCACGGCTGACGTCGGTGCTCAACATCCAGCGAAACGAATCGATCACGTGCGAACCGATCGCGCCGAGTGTTCCGCCGCCCATGGCGGCGTCGGACCACCAGTCCCAACCACGATCGGCAAGACTGCGGTAGTCGGAACGAAAAACGTAGTTGCAATGACGAACCATTCCCACAGCACCGGTTTGCAACATTCCGCGCATCGCGCGGCGGCTGTTCAGAAACCGCAGCTCGTGATCTATCAACGCGAGCACGTTTGCGGAGCGCGCCTTCTCCACCATGCGCGCGGCCTCGGCCGCGTTGAGGGCCATCGGCTTTTCACACAGCACCGCTTTGCGCTGCTCGAGCGCGGCGAGTGTAATTTCCATGTGCGTGGAAGGTGGTGTGACGATGCTGACGAGATCGACGTCGTGGCGTTGAACCAGCTCCTGCCAATCGTCCGCAACGTGTTCGATACCAAACTCGTGTGCAACTTCGGCCGCACGCTCGCGATGGCGGCTCGCAATCGCGACGACCTTCGCGCCCATGCAATCACGAAAACCCGGGATCTGCGTCGTCCGCGCAAACCCCGCCCCGACAATTCCGATACCTACAGGCGTGGTCTTCATGGCGTATTTCTTATCACAGATCACGCCAATTGGTGGAGTTTAGTTTTCGCGCCCGGCGAGTTTGGCAATCATGGTCACTAGTGTGCCGGCGGCGATGGGTTTCGCGATGTGCATCTGATAACCCGCCGCGAGAGCTAGTTTTCGATCTTCGTCGCGAGCGTAAGCCGTCAGGGCCGCCGCGGGCGTGTTGCCGCCTTCATCATTCGCGAGCGATCTGACGCGGCCAATAAAACTGTAGCCGTCCTCGTCGGGCATCGCGATGTCGCTGAGGATGACGTGCGGGCGCCATTCAACCAACGCGCTCAGCGCCTCGCGTGCTGACGTACACGCCTTGACCTCCGCACCGGTGCGCTCGACAACAGTGCTGATGATCTCGCGCGTTTCTTGCTCGTCGTCAACCAGCAATACGCGCAAACCGTCGAGCGAATGGAATTCAGTGTGGGTCTCACTACTCGACATCACCGCGATCGGCTGAGAGCGATCGGTAAGCAGAGGAAACGACGCGGAAAAAGTCGCGCCTTTGCCCGCGCCGTCACTGTCAGCGGAAACAGTACCGCCGTGAAGCTCGACCAGATGACGAACAATCGCGAGGCCCAAACCGAGACCGCCAAAGCTTCGCGTCGTCGAACT
This sequence comes from Pyrinomonadaceae bacterium, assembly GCA_036281015.1. Taxonomy (GTDB): domain Bacteria; phylum Acidobacteriota; class Blastocatellia; order Pyrinomonadales; family Pyrinomonadaceae; genus PSRF01. The sequence goes on along the minus strand of DASUPR010000239.1, from coordinate 12,501 downwards.
ATCGGCCTGACGGAAACGATCGAACACGCGCGGCAGAAATTCCGGATCGATACCCTGGCCGGTGTCGTTCACTGTTACTTTGATATTTGGACCATCACGCTGCACCCGCACGTTGATCCGGCCACCCTGCGGCGTGAACTTCACCGCGTTTGACAACAAGTTCCAGATGATTTGTTGCAGACGGGCGGAGTCTGCTGAGATCGCGCCCAACCCGGGTTGCGCCCAGTAGTCCAACGTGATCCCTTTCGCATCTGCCGCCGGTTGGACCACGGAGATCGCCGCGCGAGTGACTGAACACACGTCGAGCGGTCTGACGTCGAGATTCAGTTTGCCGGAAACGATACGCGACACGTCGAGCAGGTCGTCGATGAGTTGCGCTTGAACGCGCGCGTTGCGATCGATCGCGTCGAGTCCCTGCGCGAGCACTTTTTCGTCGCGACGGGATTCGCGCAGGACGCTGGACCACCCGAGTAAAGAGGTCAGCGGCGTGCGCAGCTCGTGTGAAAGCGTCGCCAGAAACTCGTCCTTGATTCGATTCGCGGCTTCGGCTTCAGCGCGGGCGCGTTCGGCGCGCAGCAACAGTTGTTCGCGCGCTTCTTCGGAACGTTGCAACTCGCTGATGTAACGTGAAAGTTCCTGCACGTGCAGCCGCGCGGCGTCGGTTTGCGCGACTGAGTTTTCGATGTTCTTCAGGTACGTCTGATACGTGAAGCAGATGATGAGAATGATCGGTACAGTCGCCACAACTGCGTAAAAGCCGTAGACATTCATCAAAATGGCTATGATGCCCGCGGCAGACGCGCCGGCGAAGTAAGTGACCGAAGTCCACAGATAATAGGTGCGCCACGTGTTCCAAACGGACTCCTTGATCTTCGAGGACTTCTCGATCGCAATCAAAACCGTGTTGGCGACGTATTGCGCCAGCGCCATCAGGCAAATGGCAGAAAAGAACTCACGCGAGAACCCCTGATCAACGACGCCTCGTGGTGAACCAACAATCAGGTTCAAAAGAAGCACAGTAAACGAGGTCGACGTTGCCAGAATCGCGGAGTTGAAGAGTATCGTGCGCGGCCGCTTGCTGATGATGAGCGTGGCCGCCACTCCTTCAAGCGCAGAAACGAGAATTGCCGCCGCCCCGCCGTAAAGCAACATTGTCAGGAAGACAAACGTATCGGCCACTGTAATACGGCCGCTCACCTTGGGAATCTTGATAGCAACCAGCGAACTCGCCATCACCATCAGGCAGAGAAACAAAAACCCCGCATTTAGATCCCGCAAAGGTAATGCATACAGTGAGGCCAGTACGATAACTGCTCCCGCGGTCACCAGGGACCACATGTACACATGCCCAAAGCTGTCTCGCTGAACATCAACTCGTGCCGCGCTCATTGTGTTGACCTCGAGAGAATTGGTCGGTGTGGAATCTTTGTGTTCTCAGTGTCTGTGGTTCAAGCATTTTTAACCCGGGAAACACAGAGAACACAAAAAAGCAGTTCAGAGTCCCACGTTAATAATCGACGAAGTCAGAACCGTCGTCCGACGATGCCGCCATCCTCGAACCACTGTCACCTCTCATCATCGCCGATTGCGCGCTTGTTACCAGATCACCGGTTATCACTCCATCGCCGGTAATCACTCCGTCGCCCGTGATCACGCCATCGCTGACGTAAGCACCGTTCGATAAGAGATTCTGAAACAGCAGGTTGACGGCGAGAAAGGAAGCACCGTCGCCCGTTATTACGCCGTAACTCGTCAAAATATGATCGCCCGTGATCACGCCGTTGGAAAAGAACGCCGGATCGAGCAACAACACGCCGTCCCCCGTGATTACACCGCTGCCAAGCAGATTGCCAGGTGCGTAGATAAGCTGGTACCGAGTAATCAGATCCTCTCCGATGGCGTAGGTGTGATTGAGAACTATGCCACGCGACCACGAAAAAGTTTTGTTCGCTACCGTACTTTCCGGCACTGGTGGAGTTTCAACCGTTAACAACGGTGCACCGACAGTCGCCGAACTCACGTCACTGCGAATCAACGTTGCGAGGTGTACCGCACCCGCGATGTTCAGTTGTCCAGCACCCTGCTCGAGCATGTTGTAACCGTCCAGCGGCTGCGCGCTGTACATCAACAACGCCTTGATGAGATTCGGCGTTAGGTTCGGATTCGCCTGGAACATCAACGCTGCCGCACCCGCCGCAACCGGCGTCGCCATCGACGTGCCGCTCAAGAACATCATTTTGCGCTGCGGCGAACCGCTGACGCCAGCGTCGAGCGACGGCGTTTGCGTCACAAGATAATTGCTGACCGCCTCTGCCTCAACCAATTTGTTGCCGGGCGCGACGATGTCAGGCTTGATGAAGTTGTCGTAGTGAGCGACGCCATCGTCGTCAGTCTCGAAACTTCGCGTCGGACCGCGCGAGCTGAACGAAGCCACGCCGTCGTCATCGCGCGCGTCGGTACCAAACGTGTTTGTGGCGCCGACAGTGATTGCCGACGGTTCGTTGCCGGGTGAATGAATGTGACCGTAAACCTTGTTTCCGTCGCTGTCATTGCCGTTGTTTCCGGCAGCCGCAAAAACCACCACGCCCGCATCGACGAGCCTGCGCACTGCGCGGCAAATCGGATCGTTGCGGTACGAATCGATGGCCGGCATACCGAGACTCATGTTCACGACGCGGATGTTGTAAGCGGCGCGATTAGCCGCTACCCAATCGAGCGCGCGCAACACCGTCGCGGTCGTGCCGAGTCCTTGTGAATTCAGGACGCGCAGGTTGATCAAATTTGCGTTTGGAGCAATGCCGACGTATTGCGCGTTCGAGATACGGCCGTTGCCGGCGGCGAGCGAGGCAACGTGAGTTCCGTGTCCGTATGGATCGTCAGTGCGTCCTTCGCCCGTGAAATCTTCGTTGTAAACCACGCGCACGCCGTTTGAGCGATTTAGAAATGAGTGATGCGCCGTGTCGATTCCCGAATCGAGAATCGCGATACCGACGCCGGTGCCGTCGAGTCGCGTGCTCGTCGTGTTAGGAGTTGTCCTGACTTGATCTGCGCCAGTGGTCGACGACAGGTGGCCCATCGGCTGCACATCGCGGTTCAACGAGACATAAGCCACGTCTGAACGTGAAGCGAGATTGAGCGCGGCTTGCGCCGGCACTGTGATGATGCGCGAACGAAAACTTTTGAGCTTGCGAATATTGCTGCCCGTGAATTCCAGTGTCGAGTCGAGCGACAACTCGGGTGCGGTAGCCGGTTGAATGATGACGCGGATCAGCTCGGTGCCTTTGCCGTTGCTGACTTTCGTAAGAATATCCCTCGAGACCTTGCGATCCAGCGGGGCATCGAGAACCGTGGAGATGCTCAGTTGGATATCGGTGACGGTTTGCGCCTGCGTCCTTCTTTCGACGACGAACAACGCCGAAAGGAGGGTCAAAGCAAAACCAATCCACAGCATCGGGAAAATAAAACGCTTCATTCCTGGTACTCCGGTAAAAACCGTGCTGAGGCTCGGGGCTGCGACGCTTACGACTGGTGAAGAAGAATCACGGCGATTTTCTCGGCACCGTTCGGGGCGTATGGTCGGGGGGAAGGAAGTCTAGCAAAGGATAAACAACGTTTCAACGCGCTAAATTTAAAGGTTTTGTGTCGAGAAATGGCCGCTTTTAGGGCTTATTGGGACATTTTCGACTGTGGGGCCGGCTTCGCGTGCAGGGTCAGATGAGGCAGTTGGCGGTACTGAACCCGCTCTGACGGGCTCTCGATAAACACGAGATAAACACCTGTCTCGGGTACGTTAACGGTCACTTCGTAGACGCCGTCGCCGGCTGGGCGGGCGACTTGGCGCTGCTGCCAGATGCCCGGAGAAAGGAAAACCAGGACCCCGATGTCCTTCAACTCCAGATTGGGACGCTTGCCCGTCGTGTCCACAATTTTGAAACGAATCTTGTAATTCTCGCCGGGCACCAAAGGTGCTTCCCTGTTCAGGTACTTCAGCCGTAGCGTGGTCTTGTTGTCGTCCGGCATGGCCGGATTGGCCTTGGCGGTAGCCTCGAAACAATGAACCACGCGCGGCGAATCGAGCAGTAGCGACACGTTGTAAACGCCGTGCTTCGGCAGGCGAGCGGTGGTCGTGTAGACGCCGGTGGTTTCTTCGCGCAGGCTGCGGTCGACGATCTTCACTGCGCGTGGGACACGGCGATAGTTTTGGAAGTTGCCCATTGGCGCGGCCATGCCTTCGCTGTAGTAGTAGATCGTCTTGTCCGCGGGATTCGCGAACAGGATCGCGCCCGGTTCCGGTGCCGGAACGAAAGCATCGGCACTCGATGCGAACGCTTTCGCAGAGCCCGGCGTTAGCTGTCCGCCGGGAAACTTCACGACGTCGACTGTCTTTTCAAGATTGATGAGCCGGATCGCCGACACCTGATCCGAACCGAGCGAGCGTACGTAGGCAAAGTTGTCGGTGAAGGCGAACTGATCGGGTGCTTCGCCGACGGTTTGTTCGTGGAGCACACGATTCGTGGATGCGTCGAGAATGTAGATCTTCGACTCGGTGGTGTTTGCGACAAAGCCCCAGCGTCCGCCGCGTGCAAAGCGCAGTGTTTTAGTTCCGGGCTTCGTCGTGATGTTTGAAAGGACTTTGTGGCTGACGGAATCAACAATCACGATCGTGCCGTCAAGTTCGTTCGTAAGGTAAAACGCTTTGCTCAAGGGCGAGAAAGCTAACGACGAGATCTGTGCGCCTGTTTTGATGATTTTAGCTGTTTCGAGTTTCGTGACATCGATAACCGAGAGCGTGCCGCTGCCGCTGTTAGCAACGAACGCAAACTGGTTATTAGTACCAAACGCGATCTCGTGAGGTCCGGCGCCAATCGCGATCTGCTTCGCGACCTTGAGTGTCGCAGTGTCGATCACCGTGACGCCCTTTTCGTCGCCAACCCACAAATACTTTTCGTCGGGCTGCAACGCGAGCCGCATCGGGCCGGTTCCCGTCGCGATGTCTGCCACGACTCTCCATGTGGTCGTATCAATTACCGCCACCTGATTTGCCTGCGGCATACTGACAAACAACTTCGTCCTGTCGGCCGTGAGCACCCAATCCTCTCCGGGTCTCTTCAACAGCGCGAGCGCAAGCAACTTGCTACCGCCAAAGCCGAGTAACGGATCGATTACCGAAACGCTCGCGTCTTCATTAAGCGCGAGCACGTAGAACGCATTAAGATCGACGTCCGGACGCGAACGCATACTTCCCTGCAAAAACGACTCGACTTTCGCACGACACTGATCCGGTCCTGGTGGTCCAGGCCGCTCGCGTTGTGCCACCCACGCTGCCGGCCTTGCGCTCGCCAGCGGCGTTTTCGTCGTCGCATCGCGAAGCTTGAAACGAAACACGGCGTCTTCGCCGGCCATCAATCCCGACGCATCGCGCTTCGCCGCCGGTTCGACAGTGAACTCAATCTCGACGCCGTTTTGCACGACCTTTTGTGTACCAGTCTGAGTTTTGTCTTGCGCCCTCGCGGTTGTGAAAACCAAAGCGAGGGCGCAAGCGAGCACGATCGTGAGTCGCATCGTATTGTTCCTACTCTTGCTTAGGAGTTACAGGCTCTTGATTACCAGTCGTAGCCGAGGTCTCGGGAGCACATACACAATCGAAACCCTCCGGACACGGCCCGCAACCAGTAGGCTGCAAATTAGTGACCCGAACTATTCCCCAGATGCCGCCGTCGAAGTGGAACGACTGGAACGTGCGATACAGAAAATCTCCGCGTACGTGGAACAAGCCGCCTGCTCCGTTCTTCGGTAGAAAGTCGAAGTGCGTTCCTGGTCCAACTCCACCTTGCGAACCGACCCAGTTCGACAATGGATTGCTCCCGAGCGCCTGCGAGCCGTTGACATAAGGCTCCTGCTCCCAGATGTGACCGTGCAGCAGGTAGTTGTCATTGCGCGGGTGGCCGCCCGGCATAAGCATGCGGATGCGCACCTCCGAACCAGCGATAACGAAGAACACCGGTGTTACCGGGTCACCGCCGACCTGCGCGTTTGATAACACGTTGGTGAAGTCAAACTCGCGAGTCTTCTCGAGTGGCGTGTTGGGTGCAAAACCGATGCGCTTCCAGAGTGGCTCGGTACGATAGTTGACGGCTTTTTGACCTGAGTCTTCCGCATCTTCTGCTTCGGCCAGATTCGGCACGGCTATACCAAACGTGCTGGTCGTTTCGCCATTGAAACCGTTGAAACGAAGATTGATGTCGTTCTGGAATATCGTCACAAACTCGCGGAAGAAACTGCCGTCGGGTCTATGAATGTTGACCTGCGCGCGTGAGCCGCCCGAGTCGTTCCAGAATGAACCCTTCGGCTCGATGATGAGTGAGCCGATCGCGCCTTTGTTTGTGTGCTTGATCGGATCGGCGGGCGACAGATTGGTCGCGCCAAACTCGACCGGTGTCGCAACGCCGGTGTTGTTTGGACCAGTCACGATGTCGCCTGCGTACCACTGATATTCGATCGTCTGTCCCGGCGAAACTGTCTGCACCGGATTGAAGCCGACGTTCATGCCGTCGCTGCGCGTAACGTCCATGTAGACCAACTGCGGATGCAGTCCCACATCAGCGGACGGCCGGATCTGATTCGCATTGAACCTATTGACGATCATCGGCAGCGTGTTAAAGCCGTCGAGATCGAACTGAGTGCCTGCGGGCAGATTGTTAGTGAGTGCGACAATGATGCACTCACCGGCATTCGCGCGCAGGATCAGCGGCTCGATTGCCACACCAGCTTTAACCTTACCCGTTACTGGATCGAGGTCGGTCGAACGGAAGTACATGATCGCGGTCGGATCGTGGAGTTTGCCGCCGTTGGTTTCGCGCGGGTTGTAAACCAGTGTGCCGCCGGGCAATGCTTTTTGCGCGGTCGTCGCCGTCACCTTGTACGAGCGAACCGGCGCAACCTTGGGGCAGACACCGCTAAAGTCGCCCTGGTTGGTCCAATCGAGCGTGTTGTTCTTCGGGTTGTTGGGAAGTTCGAGCAAGTCGACCTTCTTCGTTGCGTAAACTCGCATCAAGCCCCACAGGCCATTCCACTGATCGTCAACACCTTTGCCGGGCTGGTAGAGAAAATCGGCCGTTTTGCCGTCAGCCTTACGCGGCAGTTTCGGCACGACGAATTCAAAGTGCTCGGAGATGCCCATCATCTGGTTGTTGCGGAAACCGGAATTCGGGTCTGAAGGTTCAAACTTCCACTTGATTCCATTCACGCCGAAGTTGTGACCTTCTTCGTGCGCTCCAACCAGGATGCGAATCTGAACCGGGTCGTCTTCATAAGCTCTGAGCAACGGCGTGAACGGATCGCCCGGTTGCACGTCGGATGTCAGAGGCGGATAGAAGTTCGGCTGCACGTTGAACCGCGGATCGGCACGCAAAACATTTGAACGATAGACGTGCGAGAGATTGCCGGCGAGGCCTGCGGCTTGTGTGTTTGAGTTTGGATCGCGCACGCGCAGCGCTATTGGTTCGTTGCGGTAGTTCACGCTCATCGTGCCCACGTCGGCGGCCGCGATCGCTTCCGGACATGGCGGTGGGAAGTTGCTGCCGGGGCAGATCTGCGCCGGTTCGACCAGAAACGGCAGACCGGGCTCGTTCTTCGCCGGCGGATTCACTGGACGGGTTCCTTCGTAAGCAAGTTGAAAGTCGGCAAACTCCAGCAGAAATTCGCGATAACTGTCCGCGACGTTGGCCGTAAGAATGTCAGCGCGCCAGCTCGTTGGACCACCATCGAAACGCGGTGGCACTCCGGCGCCGCCGAAGAGGGCGCCAGTTTCCGGATGCCGCCACTTCGAACCCTGCGGCTCAATTACCAAACCAGCGTAAAGACCGGTTTGTTGATGCGTCGATGGGCCAAAGTGATCGTGCGTGAAGACGGTGCGCAACGTGCGATCTTGTCCGAGATTGTTGAGCACGTTGTCCGCGTACCAACGTTGCACCGTTGTCTTGGCGCCCAGGACATTAAAGAATGGATGGGCCTTTGCTTTCGGACACACGGTTGTATTGTCACGCGCATCGCCGGAATCGACACCCACGCAACCATTGAATGCCCTGATAGCGCGAATGCGTTCGATAACTTCTTCAGGACTGAACGTTCCGTCTTCGTAATTGAAACCGTTAGCCGCGCCGTCGGAAGCGAGCACGTCAAACTTCACGAGGTGAATGTGTTGACCCATCGTGTCTGTCGGCGTGCGCACCTGAAAATCGTCCTGTACATAAACACGTGGCACGAGGTTCGTGTGATGGAACGTGATGCAGTCGTTCGTGTTCGCGCGGAAGAACAGCGGCTCGGGCGCGCGCGTGCCTTCGAGTGTTGGTTTCACGTCGCCCCACAGAGCTGAGATACGCGACTGGTTGAAGTGCCACGCGGCTTTGTTGAGCTTGATGTCGAGTTGAATGTTCGCGCCTTTGTAGAGACGCGGAACACCCGCCGCCGCTCCTGTATCGCTAACGCAAGGATCGGCGAGCGGAGCACCCTGAGCTTTTGGCCGGCCGTTGGTGATGAAGTTGGCCGCAGCGCCTTCCGGCGTGAAGCTCGCGTGAGTACGCACGGCGTGGAACTCCATTGCCGCTAACTCGGCAGCCGTTCCGGTTTCCGGAACGAACACAGCTTGGGCCTTCACCAATGACTTATCAAAATCGAGACGTGCCTTGTTGAGATCGAACTGCGGCAGGTGTTCCTTGTGATGCACCGCGGTGCCGCCAATGATGTAGTGACGAGGCAAGCCGCCGTCGTCGATCACGTCAAGCGGCGGTGTCGGTGGTCGATGGCCGGCTTGAGCCGCGATGTAAAAAGGATAACCCTGAAAAGCAGGGGTAGGCATCACCGGCATCGCGATGGTCGGAATCGGAACCAGGGCCGGGATCGGTGTACCCGCGGCGATTTCAGCATCGGGCAATTTGCGCGAGGTTGAAGTAGGCCGGCCGTTCGCATCGAGTTTTGTTCCGGCTTCGAAGACGTCGTGTACGCGAAACAATTCCCACATGCCCATCGCAAAGTGTGGATAGAAGTGGCAATGGAAGATCGCATCGCCCGGTGTCTTGTTGCGGTTGCCGGCGCCACCGTGCGCGATCTCGGTGGTGAACGAATACGCAGGACCTTGTGCCTGGCTGTCGAGATACGTTGAGTTGTCGCTCTCCGGCGTGTGGAGCCATTGATGCGCGTGCAAGTGGTGGATGTGATGTTCCTTCGGCCCTGCATGCGCGACGCGCATCTTGACGTTGTCGTTCATGTACGCGTGATGCACGTTTGACGGATCGTCCGGGAAGAAAACTTTCGTTGCCTTGAATCCCGGGATCAACTGGCCGCTACTATTTCGCGTGTTCGCCGGTATGTCGACAATCTGTGCCGGATCGCCGATGACCCATGACGAAAGGAAGAACTCCTCAAACAAACAATCCGTGCATTTCGCCATCGGCCCGACGCCGAAGCGGTTCGCGAGAATCTCGGCGCCGATTCCGGCGGTGCCGTAATTGATCGCAAACGCGTCGCGAACACTGTGCAGCGTGAACGCCAGCGGATTTCGCTGGCCGTTGATCTCGTCTTCAAACTGCGGAAACGCCTGCACCGCTTTGATCTCGTCGTGATAGACGACGGTGAACTCGCGGAACGGCTGATTGCGATCTGGTTCGACCGGATTTGGACGATACGTGCCGGCCGGGAACGGTCCGCGATTCGGTCCGGTGACGATGGCGTTGAGATCCGAGTGCACGATGTTGTTGTTGGCATCGAGCATCTTCAGGATCGGCGTGCCTGCGGGACGAGTGCTATTGGCCGGATAGACGGCATCGTAATTGATAACCGGATGTTTGCCCGGCGTCAGTACCGGCGTCCCATCCGTGTTCTTCTTCGTGGCGAGCGCCAGGTCTTGTTCCGTTACCTGACTGCGATACCACTCGGAGCCTTTCGGTTCGATGTTCACTGAACCAAACAGACCCATCGGCAACGAGCCGCCGTCACCTTCGCCGCCGGTTGTGGCAGCGGTGCTGTAAAGGAGGTGATTGCCTTCTTTTTGCGCGTAGAGCGTGTAAATGATGTTGTTGCCGGGCGCGACGAGACTGCTGGGATTCGTTCCCACGTTTGAGCCGTCGTCCAGGATGCTGTTTTTTAGTTGCAAGCCGACCACGTGGATTGAGGCAGTGCGGGTGGCTGGCTGATTGTCGTCGGCACGCTCAGGATCGAGGAGGTTTTGAAAGAGTATCTCCAGGCAGTCGCCAATGTTCATGCGCAAAACGATCGGACGCGCGCGTTTATAGGCCTTTAGTCGGACCTTACCGGGCACGAGTGCGGTACTGGTGCTACTTGTTGATTCGACGTCGCGCCGCAAGGCGTAGATCATTCCCGCCGGATTCACGGCGCCGAGACGGTTGTAAAAGAACGGCTGATCGAAAGCGACAACATCGGCTTTGATCGTTCGCTCGCAAGCGGGCGTGGGAACGATCTCTTCTCCTGCTGTCTGCGCGTTACCAGTTACTGCAAAACAGACGATCAGAATTCCGGCCATCACGGCGAACGCGATGGAGTTACACGACTGCGCAAACTTATCCCTTGATCTCATTGGTCTGCTCCTGGATGTGGCTGCGGGAGTTGGTCGGGTGAAGCTTGCCGGTGCAAACTATGTACCTTGTTTTTTGCTAGTGAAACGATGATCGGTGTGTTGCACCACGTTTCACAAAAACACCACGCCGTGTCACGCCACGTGTCACGTGTTGACGGTTTCGCGTAAACCGAAGCGGCGCAGTTTGCGATAGAGTGTCGGCCGGTTGTAGTTGAGTATCTGCGCGGTGCGTTTGATGTTACCGCCGGTTCGTTCGAGTGTTTGCGCGATCGCTTCGCGCTCGATGTCTTCTTTTGTTAGGTGTGGTGGAATCACACAGCGGAAGTTCGACGCTGGTAAGGCTTGCAAATGATCCGGAAGATCGTCCGGTGTCAGATAATCACTTTGAGCAAAAAGCACCGCATGCTCGATCACGCTTTCCAGCTCGCGCACATTGCCGGGCCAGTTATAAGCAGTGAGAACTGAAAACGTGCTCGGCGAGATTCCGCGCATGCGTTTCTTGTATTTCCTGGCGAGCCGCAACAGAAATGTTTCGCTGAGGATCGTCAGATCGTCAAGGCGTTCGCGCAGAGGCGGCACCTTGATGCGCACCGTGCTGAGTCGGAAATAGAGATCGCTGCGCAGGGTTCCTTCGCGAATCATCTGTCCGGTCTCGCGATTGGTTGATGAGATGAGACGAAAGTCGACCGGAATCTCGCGCTCATCGCCGAGTCGCCGCACTGTTCTTTCCTGCAACACGCGCAACAGCTTCGTCTGAAGATAGACAGGCATCTCGGCGATTTCGTCCAGCAACAGTGTGCCGCCCCTGGTTGCTTCAATTAGTCCGCGGCGATCGTTTTGAGCGCCCGTGAACGAACCTTTGCGATAACCAAACAGTTCCGACTCGATCAACTCGCCGGGAATCGCGGCGCAGTTGATGCGAATGAAAGGCAGCTTGGCGCGCTGACTTTTTGTGTGTAATGCGCTGGCAATCATCTCCTTGCCGGTGCCCGACTCGCCTTCGATCAGCACCGAGGCGTCGGATGGAGCAGCGGTTCGAATGATGGTGCGCACTTGTCGCAAGCGCGGATTGCTGCCGACGATCCCGAAGTCATCGCGATCTTGCAATGTCGCGGCTTTGTGCGACTCGTTCTCTGCTTTGATCGCCTTGAACTGCAAGGCGCGTTCGGTCAGCAGCAGGATTTGTTCAAACGTGAACGGCTTTTCGAGATAATAAAAAGCGCCGCGTTTGATGGCTTCAATCGTTACGTCGAGCGATCCATGCGCGGTCATGAGCACGACTTCGGTTTCCGGCGCCGTCTCTTTGATGTGTGCGAGGAGCGCGATTCCGTCGGCGTCGGGAAGACGGAGATCGAGAAACACAAGATCGTACCAATGGCGAGCGAGCAGTGCTTGAGCTTCTGCGGCGGTTGAAGCTGCGTTTACGTTGTAACCGTGATCGCGAAGGAGCAGGTCGAGCGCAATCGTAATCGTCTCTTCGTCGTCGACGGTGAGAATACTGGCAGGCATACGGGTACCCTTCCTCTGTTCTCAATGCTGGGTGGATTCTGGGAGGCCGACTCGGCGCGGACAACTTGCAATGCTCAGAATCTGGGGCCTGAGTTGCGCCCTTTTGAGACGGGCAGCGGATGATCCCACTTAAATAAGAAGAATCAATGGAAAAGTTGCGGCGATTTGGTGAGAGTTGAAAGATTTTGAAACATTTTCTTGACCTTAGGGTTAATGCTACCGTGATGACGATGACAACGACCGAACGAAAATTACTACAATTTACGCGGCGACAAGAAGCAAACGTTTGTCGGCGTGCTTGAACCCGGCTACATGCAGAAGTTGAAAGACGGGACTTATCGCGAACTGCAAATGTCTGAATTCAAACCGGGACTCCGCATCCGCGCCTTCTATAAAGAGAA
>DASUPR010000238.1:0-4133 GCA_036281015.1 Pyrinomonadaceae bacterium | reverse complement strand
AACGAGCAGTCTGCAACGCGACGACGTCGTGAACCTCTTCACGCTGATCCGCAAACTCGGCTCTGAAGGCATCTCCGTCATCTACATCAGCCACTTCCTCGAAGAAGTGCGCCAGATCGCTGATCGCTTTACCGTGTTGCGCGACGGCCGCAGCGTTGCCACGGGCGAGATCGCAAACACGACCGACGACGAGTTGATCGCCAAAATGGTCGGACGCGCACAGCAGAACTTGTTTCCGGATCGCAAATCCAACAACACGACACATGAAACGATTCTTGAAGTGCGAAACCTCGCAGCGCCGCCGTTACTAAAAGACGCGAGTTTCGATCTGCGCCGCGGCGAAATACTCGGCATCGCCGGCCTGATGGGCTCAGGCCGCACACCGCTGTTGCGCGCAATCTTCGGTCTCGAACCACCCGAAAGCGGAACAATCACGGTCAAGAAGAGTGCGCTAACGGGCAGACGCGCCACGCCCGCTATGCGTCTAATCGAGGGGCTCGGCTATCTCAGCGAAGATCGCAAAGGAGAGGGTTTGACGTTGAATCAATCGTTGTCAGACAACGTGACCGTCACGAAGTTTGACACGTGCTCGCGTTGGGGCTGGCTCGATCTCTCGTCGCAACGCCGCCAGGCGGAACGGCTCGTCAACGCGCTGAAGATCAAAACGCGCAACGTGCAGCAACCGGTCGGATCGCTTTCGGGCGGTAATCAGCAAAAGGTGATCGTCGCGCGTTTGCTTCATCAGGATGCCGATGTGCTGCTGCTCGACGAACCAACGCGCGGCATCGACATCGGCAGCAAGGCGCAGGTTTATGAAACGATTGCCGCGTGCGCGGCGCAGAACAAGGCAGTGTTGATGGTCAGTTCCTACTTGCCCGAACTGTTTGGCATGTGTGATCGTCTGGCAGTGATGAGTCGCGGCCGGCTTTCGGAGGTGAGGCCGATCGATCGCTGGACACCGGAAAGCGTGTTAGCTGAGGCCGTAGGAAGCAGGGATAAAGACGAATGATGGGCATAATTCTCGTGCTGATGCTGGCGCAGACACAGGCGCAGACGCCGTTGCAGGAGATGGTCCAGACGGAACACGCATTCGCGCGCATGGCCGCGGAGAAGAATACGCGCGATGCATTCCTGGCTTACATCGCCGACGACGGGCTGCTGTTTCGACCCGGCGCCGTCAACGGCAAGAAGTGGATGTTGGACCATCCGACGCCGCCTTCAGACAAACGTCCGCTGCTCGCGTGGCAACCGGTTTTGGGTATGGTGGCCGCGTCCGGAGATTTCGGTTTCACGACTGGACCATGGCAATCAAAGCCGGACATCAACGACGCAAAGCCATCGGCCTATGGCCAGTTCATAACCGTCTGGAAGAAGCAGCCGGATGGTTCGTGGAAGTTTGCGGTCGATCTCGGCATCAGTCATCCGCAGGCGGTTGGTCCAGCCAGGCTGTGGCAGCCGGAAGGCGGGAAGAGGGAAGCGAAGTTTGACGAGGTTGACGTGGTTGCTGCGCGCAACGATCTGCTCGAAGAAGATCGCGCCTACTTGCAGGCGAGTTTGAAGGACGGATTGGTCAAGGCTTTCAATTCCTACGCTTCGCCTGAAGCGAGGCTTTATCGAAACGGCAGCTTGCCATTCCCTGACCGCAACGCCTCCGCGGCCGCGTTGGCGTCAACAAAGGGACAAGTGAGTTGGAGCCCGATCGCTGCGGACGTTGCTCGCTCCGGCGATCTCGGCTACACGCATGGCACGTACGAGATCACCGACGAAGCGAAGAAGGTAACTGAGCGCGGCAGTTATGTCAGGATATGGCGGGGCTTCGGGGATCATTGGCGGATAGTGTTGGATGTCACAAACCCTCATCAATAATTCTCCGCGGGTTTTTCGAGCGCCGGGGCGGGTCAATCTAATCGGGGAACACACCGACTACAACGACGGCTTCGTGATGCCGGCTGCGATCGACTTGTCAGTGTTCGTGCGTGTATGGCCGCGTGAAGACCGCAAGCTCGAGATTCGATCGGAGAACTTCGACGACACGATCGAGTTTGATCTTGATGAGCCGAATCCGGCGCCGCGCAGACACTGGAGTGATTACGCCGTCGGCGTCGCGGTGATGCTCGAACGTGCAGGGCATCATTTGCGTGGCGCGCACTTGCATCTTCGTGGTGAAGTTCCGGTTGGTTCGGGTTTGAGCTCTTCGGCGGCGGTGGAAGTCGCAACCGCGTGCGCTTTGGTAGCCAATTCGGATGTGACGATCGATCCGCGCGAGCTCGCGCTGCTCTGTCAAAAAGCAGAGAACGAATTTGTCGGCGCGCGCGTCGGCATCATGGACCAGTTTACTTCGCTGTTTGGCCAGGCTCAGCGAGCGTTGCTACTGGATTGCCGTTCGCTTGAATTCAAGTTGCTGCCGTTGCCTGACACAGTGAAACTGGTTATTTGCAACACGATGGTGAAACATGAGCTGGCGTCGAGCGCTTACAATGAACGCCGTGCGCAGTGTGAAGCGGGCGTGCGGCATCTCGCGCAGTTTTTGCCGGACGTGAAGGCGCTTCGCGACGTGACGATCGAGCAGCTCGAGCAGTTTGGGCGCGATCTTCCCGAAGTGGTTTATCGGCGTTGCCGGCACGTGATCACGGAAAACGCGCGTGTTTTGGCGGCGGCTGAGGCGTTGGACCAGCACGATCTCCGGCGATTTGGCGAGTTGATGGCGGAGTCGCATCGCAGCCTGCGCGATGATTACGAGGTGAGTAGCAGGGAACTCGATTTGATGGTCGACCTCGCGCGCCAGGTTGAGGGAGTTTACGGCGCGCGCATGACAGGTGGTGGCTTTGGCGGCTCCACCGTGAATCTTGTTGCTACCGAGCGCGTCGAGGAGTTCAAGCAAAGTGTGCTGAAGGAATACCAGCGAATCACTACGTTGAAGCCTGAGATCTACGTTTGTGAGCCTGCGAATGGGGCGGAAGAAATCTGATGAAACTGATCATACTGGCGGCCGGGTACGCCACGCGTCTTTATCCATTGACACTCAATCAGCCCAAGCCGCTGTTGCCGGTTGCGGGCAAACCGATGCTCGAACACGTGGTGGACCACGTCGCCGGCGATCGGGACATCGATCACGCTTACGTGGTGACGAACGCGAAGTTTGTGAGTCACTTTGAAAACTGGGCCAGGTCGTACACGCGTCCCAATCTTCACTTTGGTTTCACGATCGTCAACGACGGCAGCACCGACGACTCAAACAAGCTCGGGGCGATCGGCGATCTGCATCTCGTGCTGACGAAGCATGAGATTGACGACGACATACTCGTAATCGGCGGCGACAACCTCTTCAGTAACGACCTCGACGAGTTCAGTGATTACTGCAAACAGGTGAACGCGCCGGTTACGGGCGTTTACGACGTTGGCGATCTCGAAGCGATCAAGAAATACAACGCGATCGAGATCGACGAAAACAATCGCATCACTTACTTCGAAGAGAAGCCGAAAGAGCCCAAGAGCACGCTGACGGGGATCGCGCTTTATTTCTATCCAAAGGTCACGCTGGCGCTGATTCACCAGTACATTGCGGAAGGCAACAACCCGGACCAGCCGGGCCGCCTGGTCCAATGGATGTACCCGCGCGTGCCGTTTTACGTTTGGAAGGTGCCGGGGCTATGGTATGACGTGGGTTCGATTGAAACTCTGGAAGAGGCGAATCGCGTGTTCGGCGAGTTGCGCCGCTGATGAACGTGAATATAAGCAAGCGACAGTTTGGGACCACAGATGGTCAGGATGTCAGTCTTTACACGTTGACGAATGAACGCGGATGCCAGGTGTCGATCACCAATTATGGTGGCGCGCTGGTTTCGTTGAAGACACCTGATCGGCACGGGGAGTTCGCTGATGTGGCGTTGGGGTTTGAGACGCTTGAGGAGTATGTCGGGAATCCGCGTTACTTTGGTGGGTTGATTGGAAGGCACGCGAACCGCATCGGTTTGGGTAAGTTTAGGCTGAATGGGACTGAGTTTCAGTTGACTCAGAACAACGGCGTGAATCATCTGCATGATGGCGCGAAGGGGTTTGATAAACGTGTTTGGACGGCGAGGGATGAAACCTCGGAAGGTTTTGCGGTGTTGCGTCTTGAGTACTTCAGCGTT
>DASUPR010000237.1:0-2865 GCA_036281015.1 Pyrinomonadaceae bacterium | reverse complement strand
AAAAGGTTGACGACGAGGGAAACGCGTTCGGCATGTTGGCGAGCGCGTATGAACGTCTCGGCAAACGCGATCAGGCGCGTGAGGCGTATGAGCGCGGCATCGAAACTGCGCAACGCCACGGACATCCCGGCATGGCTGAAGAATACCGCATGACGCTGGCGGATAATTATGAACACTGACACCAAAGTTTTGAAGCTGGTTCGAAAAGCAGATTCATCCGTAGAATCCGTGGAGGATAACGTTACAGAACTGGCGCCCAGGCCGATTCCCAGTTCAGTTTCGAAAGAAGAACACTTACCGGATCACAAACTGCTGCTCGAGATGTATCGCACGATGTATACGTCGCGGCGGCTCGACGATAAGGAGATCCAGCTCAAGGGGCAAAACCGAATTTTCTTTCAGATCAGCGGCGCGGGACATGAAGCGGTGCTCGCGGCTGCGGGCGTGGTGTTGAAGCCGAGTTACGACTGGTTTTATCCGTACTATCGCGACCGCGCGCTCTGTTTGCAGCTTGGCATGACGCCGCTCGAGCAGTTGCTCTCGGCTGTCGGCGCGGAAGCGGACCCGAATTCACACGGGCGCCAAATGCCTTCGCACTGGGGCCACAAAGCACTCAACATCGTTTCGCAGTCATCGCCTACGGGCACGCAACTGCTGCAAGCAGTCGGTTGTGCTGAAGCCAATTATCGCTTCTACCTCATTCCTGAACTGCAAAAGCGAATCAAAGGTTTTCATAACGACGAAGTGACTTACGTCTCCGTCGGCGAAGGCACGACGAGTGAAGGTGAATTTTGGGAGGCGCTGAACACGGCGTGTAATCTGAAATTGCCGGTCGTGTTTCTGATTGAAGACAACGGTTACGCGATCAGTGTGCCGGTGGAAGTGCAAACAGCCGGCGGCGACGTGTCGCGCCTCGTCGAAGGATTCCCCGGGCTTTACATTCAGCGTTGCGACGGCACGGATGCGATCGAATCGCTGGAGACGATGCGGCGCGCGGTTGACTACTGCCGCCAGCGTAAAGGACCGTCGCTGGTCCATGCGAAAGTCATCCGTCCTTACTCACACTCGCTTTCTGATGACGAAAAGCTTTACCGGCCCGACGAGGAAAGAGCCACGGATGCCGAACGCGATCCGGTGAAACGTTTTGGCGCTTTGCTGATCGACTCGGGCGTGATCGATCAGGAAGGATTGCAGCAGATCAAGGACGAGGCCGACCGTGAAGTAAACGAAGCGGCCGACATCGCGTTCGCGAGTGCGCAGCCGGCGCAGGACACGGCGACGAAGTTTGTGTTTTCACCCGACGTCGATCCGACTTCGAAAGAATTCGACACGGAAGACCAGGTGCAACTCTCGGGTAATCCCGGGACCATGGTCGACCTGATCAATCGCACCTTGCACACCGAGATGGCGCGCGATCCGCGGATCGTCGTGTTTGGCGAAGACGTGGCTGATTGTTCGCGCGAACAGTATCTCGAAACCGTGAAAGGCAAAGGCGGTGTTTTCAAAGTCACCGCCAACCTGCAACGAAACTTCGGCGGCGCGCGTGTGTTTAATTCACCGCTCGCGGAAGCTAACATCGTGGGCCGTGCGATCGGCCTCGCCACGCGCGGTTTGAAGCCCGTCGTGGAGATTCAGTTCTTCGACTACATCTGGCCCGCGATGCACCAGATTCGTAACGAGCTGGCGCTGATGCGTTGGCGTTCGGGCGGTGATTGGAAAGCGCCTGTGGTGATGCGCGTGCCGGTTGGTGGTTACTTGAAAGGCGGCGCGGTTTATCACTCGCAGTCAGGTGTCTCGACCTTTACACAGATTCCGGGTCTGCGTGTGATCTATCCGTCAAACGCGCTCGACGCGAATGGACTGCTGCGCACTGCAATTCGTTGCGACGACCCGGTGTTGTTTCTAGAACACAAACATCTCTATCGCCAGGCGTACAACAAGTCGGCCTATCCCGGCGACGACTTCATGATTCCGTTTGGCAAAGCGAAGAAAGTTCGTGAAGGCAAGGATCTCACGATCATCACGTACGGCGCTTTGGTTCAGCGTTCGCTCGTCGCCGCGAAGCAAGCGGAACAGGACGGAACCAGCGTCGAAGTGATCGACCTGCGCAGTCTCGTCCCGTACGATTGGAACGCGATCGTCGAATCAGTCAAACGCACAAACCGCGTGATCGTCGCGCACGAAGATTCACTCTCCTTCGGCTACGGCGCCGAAATCGCCGCGCGCATCGCCGGCGAACTCTTCGAATACCTCGACGCTCCCGTCAAACGCGTCTGCGCCCTCGACACCTTCGTCGCCTACGCGCCCCAACTCGAGGACGCAATCCTTCCGCAACCTTCCGATGTTGCGAATGCAATAGCTGAGCTAAAGGCTTATTAGTTATGCGTAGATGTTAGTCCGTGTGTAGATCCTCACCTATAATCTGGCCATGAAGCACCTTACGAGAATCACGTTGGACCCAAATGTCATGGGGGGCAAGCCTTGCATTCGTGGCCTGCGCGTTACCGTTGGGACGATTGTGGGCCTGTTGGCGTCAGGCCGTACTTCGGGAGAGATATTGGAGTTGTATCCGTATCTTGAAGAAGAAGACTTGCAGGAAGCACTTGCGTACGCTGCCTGGCGCACCGAGGAAATTGAGCTGCCCTTAGTCTCGGGATGAACATTCTCGTTGATATGAATCTCTCGCCCATTTGGGTTGAGGTGTTCACCCGCCATGAAATCACCGCGGTTCACTGGTCCACGATTGGTGACCCTCGCGCGTCAGACAGTACGTTGATGAACTGGGCGCGTGAGAGTTTTCACCCACGATTTAGACTTTGGAACCTTGTTAGCGCTGACTCAGACCATTAGCCCAAGCGTTATTCA